>JAGVMW010000021.1 GCA_020053615.1 archaeon
ATGTATTCCCTTTAGTTAGTTTCCACATAATAATCACCTCAACTGAAAGAAAGGAGAACTACTATATAAAAGTTCCTAAATTAAAGAGATATGCTATAAGATAGTTCCAAAAAGAGGGTGATGTATATGTTATCGACGATTAAAGTAAAACAGAATTTATTGCTGGGTGATTTCTATGACTTATAAAATAGGATTGCTTTCTACGCATGGTACTGGAAAAACTACTTTAGCATATGATATTGCTGCAGAATTGAAGAAAAAGAATTTAACAATTAGAGTTGTTGCTGAATTAGCTACCGTAGCACGAGAACGGGCTATTCCTATCGATAAGAAAACCACTTTAGAAGCCCAAGCGTGGATTCTCCATCGCCAATGTGCTGCAGAATTGGAAGCCAAAATTTATGAATGGGATGTTGCCATTTGTGATAGAACTGTCTTAGATAATTATTGTTACTTGGAAAATGCAGTAGGACCAAATTCAAATTATCGCAAGATGGCGCTGGAACATTATACTGCACACCCTTACGATTGTTTATTCTATCTTCCGGTGGTGGGAAAATTCAGCCCAAAGAAAAGAGATCCTGACCAGGAGTTTCAAAGAGCAATTGATGAGAAGATTGTTAAGTTTATGGCTGATTACAATATCAATTATATTACTCTTCCTTCAGATCGAAGAAAATGGAAGTCTTTAGTGGTGCAGTATACATTGAAAGACCTAAAAGAATTAGAAGAGAAGAAAGAGCAAGAACGTCGGAAAGGGATGACGAAATGGGCAGAGTCTTTACCATAACATCAAAATACTTAAAACAACATTGATAACTTTAATAAAAATGGCCGACTACGTAATACTCGTTGAAGGAAATATCTGCTCCGGAAAGAGCAGTTTCTGCGAATATCTGCAGAAGAATCATAATGGAGCTCTAGCTGGAGCAAAAGTGCATCTGGAGTTTATCGACCCAGTAGCTTTAGAATTATTCTACTTCGACCGCAAAAAGCGTGCTAAGCATTACGATAAGCGGGCGCATACAGAACTGTTTGAGAATAGTTGCCTGCAGGGACGTATTAATCGTCATGCTAAAGCCAAAATTATTTCTGGAGTACACATCTTTGATAAAGGTATGCTGTCTGGAGCAGAAACTTTCTGTAAGAATTCTTTTCAAGAAGGTTATTTGAGTAACGAAGGCCATGAGCATTACCACAGAACCTTACGAAGAGCATTAGACCAACTCGACCGTACTCAGCAGAATAAATGGTTGGAATCATTGATGGTATATTTCCGTGTTGAAGATGTCTCTATATTACAACAACGGCAAAAACTACGCAACACTCGTGGAGAATCCCTCCCCGCAGGATACTTAAACAGGATTAATACTTTGGAAGAAGAATTCATTGCTAATTTAGGAAATGTTTATTCCAGTTACGGATTGCGTGCACCAGAATTGCTAATTGTAGACGGATCAGTAGATTTTAATAAACATCCAAAACATCATCAAAAGACGTTGGAAAAAATCCTAGAAAAGATGACAATTAAGAGGTAGGATAGTATTTGATGTAATAAATAAAGAGATAAGAGAAAAACGAAATGGTAATGGCAACAATTAACGATGACAAACTGATAGAAGTAGTATCTGCAGTCCAGCAGGAAATTAGTAATATCTCCTCAGAAGAAGCACTGGGAAGAGTGTGGAGCGAAAAAAAAGAGCTAGAAGAGCTTCTGAGAAAACATAAGCCCATACTAATGGCCAGCGGAAATATCGGTTTTGGTAAAACCACTGTGGCAAGTATTATTGGAACTTATGGAAAAATTGAAGAAATAAGAGAACCAGTGGAAGATAATCCCGTGTTAAGATTATATTACTCAAATATGAAGAAATATTGTGAGCGTCTTCAGATAGATGTGATAAACACTCGATTGCATGATATTGTACTCGCCAAGCAAAATTATCCCCGCCAAGCACTTATTTTTGACCGGACTCCTTATGAAGACACTTACATCTTCTGTGAAACGCTTACTGCATCCGGAATAATGAAAGAAAGCCAAAAAAAATTCTGTGATTGGTATTTTAAAATGAAAGTCAACCAATTAGAACTTAGACATAAATTAAGTTTAGCTCCGGATATGATTATTCTTTTGCAGGGAAATATAGGAACCGGATGGAAACGTGTTCATAGTAGAGATAGGCCAATGGAAGTACGAGAAGATGCTGGCAAAGGGGTGGGATTAACCCTTGAGTTTTATACTAGCTTGCATAACCAATACGAAACTTTCTCTAAGAGAGTAAGAGAAATCTATAAAGGACACATTCTAACTCTTCCTCAAGACACAGTAGAAGTTGCTGATGCTACTAACAGTAAAGGACAGCTGTACGTAGTAAAAAGTGTAAAAGAAGCGCTAAAAGCGGTTTATGAGTAAGTCTACTTCAAAATTACACAAATCTTTAAAAATAATCATCAATTCAGCCTTATAGATTGGTCCCGTAGCTTAGCTTGGTAGAGCGCTGCTCTGATAAGGCAGAGGTCCCGCGTTCAAAGCTGGTTGCGGTATCCGTAGCCGGGAGAAAGTCGCGGCGGGACCAGTTTTTAATTTTAATCATATTTTCGTAATACTTCAGTAACCTGAAACGTGGTGAGCATCATCAGGTCGAAATTCCTTCGTATTTCTCCAGCTATGGCGACAGGGGGAATTGCCCCCTACGGGGATGTCGCCACAACTAAAGTTACTTTCAGAATTTCGAAGATGCTCACCACGCTTCTCGTGAAGCACTACTGTCTTCTCGCCTCTCGCTGTATTTATCGAGAGCAGACATCTCCGTAGGTCGAGTCGTTCCGCTCTGCTCCACTCGTGAGTTGCTTACAGCAACAGCCATCCCTCTGTCTGCTTCGCTGTAAAATCCAAAGAGACTCGACCTGATGACAGTAGTGCTTCACTTTACTGAAGTATTACATATTTCTTAAATCATATATTCTCCTGTCTCTATTCTCTCGTCACTAAATCTTTAAATACCAGCCGTCATTCTGGAATGCTAATATAATAGTAAATTCGATTAGAATAATTAGAAACAATCAAAAATAATGTCAACAGGGGGTGTTGGTAATGAAAAAAGTCGTGATAAGTATAGCCATACTAGCTATGGTTTTGTTTGTAGTGGGTTGTTTGGATTATAAAGCGTATGATGTGAAAGAGCAGCCTACGGTAGATGAAAATTCTATCCAGAAAGAGATTGCGGATATTGAGAAGCAAATTAATGAAGGCGGCAATGCTTCTGATGTTCCTAAAGATAAAGAAGAAGTGAAGCCTATAACAGAAACATCTGAGACACCTAAGACGAAAGATGAATCTGCTACTTCTGAAATTCCTAAAGTAGAAGAGATAAAACCGATAGAAGGAGAAGTAGTGCTTCCTAAGTTAGAAGAAGACAAAGAACCTGCAAAGGAAGAAGCTCTTGAAGGGAACTTACAAATCATTAAGGTTAAAGAAAACCAATTAGCTAAATTAAACCTAAAACTCAGCGATCTCGACAAAGATAAAATAGAATACACTTTCAGCAAGCCTTTTAATAAAGCTGGTGAATGGAAAACTAAATATGGAGATGCAGGAGAATATGTAGTAACTATTACTGCCACTGACGGCAAATTAACCACCGAAAAGAAAATTAAAGTAGTTGTAGAAAGGGTTAATGTAGCTCCAGTTATCGACAATATTAAAGATTTGGCTTTCAAAGAGGGAGATGTAATTAAATATACTCCTTTAGTAACTGATCCCAATAAAGATCCTTTAACTGTAACTGTGTCTGAGCCTTTAAGCGGTGGCACTTGGACTACTGACCATAAAAGTTCCGGCGAATATTTGATCAAAGTCAGCGCCAGTGATGGTGAAATGAAAACTGATAAGTCATTCAAACTAACGGTTAAAGATGTAAACTTACCTCCAGTCGTAAGCGGACTTAAAGATCTCATGGTAAAAGAAGGAGAATTAGTCAAGTTTGAGCCGGTGATAACTGATTTAGATGGAGATCAGGGCGGAAACTTAACTGTTACTTACACCAAGCCGATTGGCAAAGATGGAACTTGGCTAACCAAATACACTGACCATGGCGCATACGAGGTTAATGTTACTGTAGATGACGGCAGAGGAGCGGTAGTCAGTAAATTGATTAAGATTACAGTTACTGATGTAAATATGCCTCCATCTATTGATGACATTGGCTTAGTGGTTAAATAAGCAGATGTTTTTTATTTTATTTTTTTAACTTTAATTGTCACAAATAAGGATACCTCTTTAGAACATGGCAGCCAAGAAAACTTTAATAGGATTAATTCTGGTAATGATTTTATTAGCTGCTTTTAGCTTAGCCGAGTTAAAGACGTTCAAAGTTAAAGAGATGGACTTAGTAAAGATTGTTCCAGAAGCAACTGATTTAGACCAAGATGCAGTAACTTATTATTATTCTTTTCCCCTTAATGAAAAAGGAGAATGGCAGACTGCTTATGGCGATGCCGGAGAGTATTATCTTAATATTACTGCTTCAGATGGAAAGAGCGAAGAAGTGCAAAGGATAAAGCTGGTGGTGGATAAAGTCAATCGCGCTCCTTTAATTATGGAAAAGAAATTGGTGATTAAAGAAACTCAGACTATTGATTTAAAAAATATTATTAAAGATCCTGATGGAGATCCTTTAGTCTACACTTTTAATCCTCCATTTGACCAAAGTGGGATATGGAAAACTAAATTTGGCGATGCTCAGACTTTCCTGACCAATTTTGTAGTCAGCGATGGAGCAGCTACCGTAAACGGCCGGGTGGAAATAGAAGTTCAATCTACTAACCAGGAGCCTCAGATAATTGCTGCTTTTTCTGATGAGAAAGTTATTGAGCTAAAAGAAAGCGAGAAGTTAGAATTTTATATTGAAGCTGAAGATCCAGAAGAAGGAAAATTAACTTATTCTTGGAATTTAGATGGAACCGTAATTGAAACCGGGACGCAAGGAAAGATTGATTTTGACTTTAATTCATCTGGAGAACATATTTTAGCAGTTACCATTAATGATGGAATTGTTCCAATTAGCAAAGACTGGAAAATAATTATTGAAGATGTAAACCGCATTCCTGAGTTTGGCGTGCTTCTTCCGATTGTGGTCAAAGAGGGAGAATTAGTGCAGTTGAATCTTTCTGAAACTGATCAAGACGGGCACAAGCTGACTTATTCTTTTGACGGTGCAAAAAGTGTGGAGATTGATTCAACTGGAAACTGGCAGACCGGTTATAAAGATGCAGGGGAATATGAAGTTGAAGTTACCGCTTCAAATAAAGAATTTTCGGCTAAACAAAAAGTAAAAATATTGGTAATTAATGTTAATCATGCTCCAGTATTAAAACTTCCTTCTAAAGTAAACATCAATGAAGGAGAAGAATTAAAAGTGTTTATTGATGCGGAAGATTCCGATGGGGATAAAATAGAGCTTAACTTTAAACAAATACCAATTGGAGCAGAGTTCTCTGATAAAAATAGCATAGTTACTTGGGATGTTCCTTACGATGCTGTTGTTAGAACGCCTAGCCGATTTAATAATTTGCTTAACCGCTTAAGATGGGAGAAATATTTGTTGGAAAAGAAAGACTTCCCTTTAGAAGTAGAAGTTTGCGATAGTGAATTATGCACTTCGGGAACAGTTAATATTACAGTATACAATATCAACCAGCCTCCTATAATCACGAATGTTGAAGTCAGCGAGGCTAAAGAAACTGATACTGTTAAAGTTAGTGTAAATTCATTTGATCCAGATTTAGATGTAACTAAAACTTATTTTACTGTTCCGGTAGGCAAAAGAAACGGTAAATGGAAAACGAATTATGGAGATAAAGGAAATCATACCGTTTATGTTACCGTTACTGATGGTATTTCTCCAATTACGGTTCCATTTGAAGTAAACGTGAAGAAAAATAATCGTGTTCCTTCTCTTAAACTTCGAGATGATAAAGTTACAGTTAATGAGGGACAAGAATTCACATTAGTACTCAATGCCGAAGATGCAGATAAAGATGCGCTTACGTTAAGACTAGATAACTATCCGGAAGGAGCGTCGTTTTATGACGGCAAGTTTGTGTGGACGCCAAATTATGATACAGTTAAAGATAAAACTAATTCCTGGTGGACAAACTTTGTAAGTAGATACAAATCACTCAATCGCAAGTTCAGCTCAGATAAAACCGTACAATGGTTATCGTTTGTAGTTTCTGATGGCGAAGCTGAGACTATCCATCCGGTAAAAGTTACGATTAAGAATGTCAATCAGAAGCCCGAAATTGTAGATTTTATGCCCTCCAGCACATTAGATAATACTGCTGTCGTAGAATTGGGCAAGCCGGTTATCTTCCACGTCGCAGTAAAAGACTTAGATAATGAGCCATTAGATTATGCGTGGGAATTTGGCTTGGGGCAGGAAGATGTAAGAGGCACTGATACGGTACAACGCACTTTTACAACTACTGGTGTGAAGAAAGTTAAAGTTACTGCTAGCGACGACCGTGACGAAGTAGTCAAAGAATGGAGAGTTAAAGTTGTGGAAGCTTCTTCACCGGAGCTAGCTTCTGTTTCTGAGCCACAAGAAGAGCCTTTTACAATTAAAGTGTATGTGGTAGAAGATGGTAAGAGTGTGCAGGTGAATTAGTTGTTTTTTGTATCTATATCTTAATAAAACCCATTAGTTTCTAACTCCCATGCTCGACGATACTCACCGCTTGGCTCTGGAAACGCTGGAGATGAATAAGCAGGCATTAATTTTTGCTCCCAGCCGCGCCAGTGCAGAAAAAACTGCTGAAGATATTTCTCTGTTAACTAAATTCAGCTTTCCTGAACTCGAAAAAGCAGTATTGCACGCAATTTCTGTTCCAACCAAACAATGTAGGAGACTTTCCCATTGCATCAAGAAAGGAGTAGCGTTTCATCATTCTGGATTGACAGGAGAGCAAAAAGAATTGATAGAAGAAGAATTCAGGAAAGGTAATGTTAAGATTATCTGCTGTACGCCAACTTTAGCTGCAGGTATCTCTACACCAGCGTTCCGTGTCATCATAAAATCTCTCAAACGTTTCTCCGATAAATGGGGCATGGATTGGATTCCGGTATTGGAATATATGCAGATGTCTGGAAGAGCAGGAAGGCCTGAGTATGAAAAGTTTGGTGAAGCCATTTCTATTGCTAAAGATGAACGAGATAAAAACGAGATTTACGATAGATATATCTGTGGAGTTCCCGAAGATATTTATTCCAAGCTGGAGGTAGAGCCGGTGCTTAGGACTTATTTGCTGTCGTTGATCTCTTCAGGAATTATTCGTGATCCTGCTTCGTTAAAAGAATTCTTTTCGCACACGTTCTGGGCGCACCAGTTCAAAGACCTGCCTAAGATTGAACGGATTCTGGAAAAGATGCTGCAATTGCTGGAAGCGTGGCAGTTGGTCCAAGTAGCAGGAGTGGTGCAGGTAGCCGGAGGAGAGAGTAGTAATACTCATTCAATCATTTCAACTACCCCAACCACCTCAACCACTTCAGATTTTATTCCAGCTAATCATCTAGCCGAGATAAAAGAAAGAAAATTGCACGCTACCCGTTTGGGAAAAAGAGTTTCTGAATTATATCTTGATCCTTTAACTGCTAAACATTTGTTAGACGGGATGAAAAACTTTTCTGAAGACAAAAATGTATTTTCATTGCTGCAATTAATCGCGCATACGTTAGAAATTCGTCCATTGCTGAGAATCAAAGCCAAAGAAGAGGAAACAATTCAAGAAAAATTAGTAAAGCGATATAATTTACTGCTGGAGAAAGAACCAGAAGCGTATGATTTAGAATATCCTGAGTTCATGGATTCCATTAAAACCGCGTTGTTTCTGGAAGAATGGGTAAACGAGATGGACGAAGACTATCTGTTGGAAAAGTATGATATCCGTCCGGGAGAGATTAAAATAAAGTTAGATATTGCCGATTGGTTATTGTATGCCTGTGAAGAAATTGGCAAAATCGTTGAGTTAAACCGCAAGTACGTGCAGGAGATTTCTAAGTTGAGAATGAGAGTTAAGTATGGAGCAAAAGAAGAATTGCTTACTCTGCTGAAACTGAAAGGCATCGGTAGAATTCGCTCCAGAAAGCTGGTGCAGAATGGAATAAAAGATTTAGGCGACTTGAAGAAAATCGATGTTACTTCGCTGGGGCAGATTTTAGGAAAAGCGGTAGCGGAAGAAGTAAAGAAGCAGTTGGGAGAAGAGACAGAAGAAGTTCCCGCAGGAAGAAGGAAAGGGCAGTTAGGGTTGGGGAAATATGCAGAATAATTAGCCCAAGTAACTTTCGCGGGCAGTAGCATTATTTAACAAAAATTAGCGTAATACTTCAGTAATCTGAAGCGTGATGAGCATCATAAAGTCGAAATCCGTTCGATTATTACATAGAGAGCGACAAGAGTAAAGTCGACTGCGGTCTCCTAATGTTGCTACCGCAACAGGTTGTCTCTTACGGAGATGTCGCTCTGGTGATATTAACAAACGAGGATTTCGAAGATGCTCACCACGCACGGTGAAGCGTTACCGTCTTCTC
>JAGVMW010000145.1 GCA_020053615.1 archaeon
CGGCACAATCCAAAAAGTGAGTGATAGCACCATTATCACCACTGCCCAGAAAAATCGAGAGTGATTTTCTGGGCTGAGATGCGATAGTTGCATCTCATTTAAGGAAAACAGGACGACAAAGCCGTCCTTGTTTTCAGGTGGATATGGTGCTATCACTCACAAAACGGACTGTGCCAACCCACCGCAACATTTATATATTACTATGTAATACATAGCATTACAATGGAAACTCTCTCAGTCAGGTTCGAAGATGGCTTAGCTCATGATATGGAAAAAGCTATGAAAGGCTTCCGCTATGCTACCAAAACCGAGTTCATCAGGGAAGCGGTAAGAGACAAAATCAAAGACTTGGAAAAAGAAGCGGCATTAGTGAGGTTACAACAGGCTTATGGGGCAGGTACAAAGAAAGGCAGAAAGATAACCGATGAAGATTTACATCGTGTCAGAGAGGAAGCCGCCAAGGAAATCGCTAAAGAACTGGGAGTAGAATTAGATTAATTCCTCCGGTTTCTTTGCCATAATCACATCTTTGAGCTTATCAAAGTCCCGGTCTCGAGATACAAGCAGTGCACAATTATCTCTAGCTATAACCGCATGAAGAGCATCACCGAAAGGCACACTTCTTTGTTTTGCTAATCTCTTTGCTTCTTCCACCTGTTGTTTCGTAAAGTTAACGCGTTTAATGTGGTTTGGCTTTGCCATATTTAAGATTTGATTTATTTCATATTCAGAGAATCCAATCTTCTTTAGTTCTATTAAGACCATGTTTGAGTAAATTACAATAAAATCTTTTAAAATCAATTGATTCATCAGTTGTTTAGCCACTTCTCCATTGTGTCCTCTTTTATTGTAAATGTCAATCCAAATAGAAGTATCAAAATAGTAATAAATTGTTTCTCTCATTGTTCTTTCCCATACTTTTCTTCAAACAAACTTATCAATCTATCCGCAGTCTTATCTCCCACCCCTTTAATCGCTACCAATTCTTCCCGATTGCTTTCCACCAATGCTTTTATCGAACCAAAATGCTCCAGCAGCAACTTAGCCGTCTGCACTCCAATTCCTGGCAAAGAAGAGATGAAAAATTCCTGCTGCTCTTTCAGCGAATGCGGCTTTCGTTCATGATAAGAAAAATCTCGTTCTTTGTTCTGCTCACGCTGCGCCATCACTGCTAATAATCCCGCCGTATCTTTTGGATTTTTAGTGTACAATACCGGAATTCCAAAATCCAGCACAATACACGAAAGCATTCCCCTAATAGCATTAGCATGAACTTTTCTAACGGAATAAATATCTTCTTCTCCCTCAATCACTAATACTGCCCGTTCGAAATTCTTTTTCAAATCTCGAACTTGCTCTAACAATCTTCCGTCAATAATAGATGCTACAAAATCTGGCACAGTTTTCAATTCAACTGCTACTCTTCCTGAAACTAAATAATCTGCTAATTCTAATTGTGCGGTCTTAACCGAGACGTTCAAATCAATCAGTTCTTTCACAATGCGATTATTCTTTTCACGATGGTCTGCCAGTACTGCCACTATTGCTGATTCCGTAGCTTTCGTTTCAAACTGACTCAAAGTAGCATTGGAATTTGTATTGTGATTTGTATTTGTTTTTGTTTCACTAGAAGAATACCCAAACTCTTTCTTCAGCGTTTCTAAGTTGCGGTACATTCGTTTCTCTTTGTGGTGTGAACTCCAGCGATACGCTTCATCTCGAGTTCCTTTTGTAACTAACACCGTAACTTCGCCTTTCTCCAATCTTCCGGTTCTCCCTCGCCTTTGGATGGAACGAATAGCGCTAGGAATGGGCTCATAGAAAATAACATTATCCACTTTAGGAATATCTAAACCTTCTTCGGCTACTGAAGTTGCTACCAACACACTAAATTCTCCTGCTCTAAACCTATCTAGAATTTCTTTCTGCTGTTTCTGTGAAAAGCCTAAGCCGTTTTTCTTAGCCTGCCCCACAAAAATGTTAGTAGTGATATTTTTCTCTTCCAACGCTTTAACAATTTCCTCTGCAGAGTTTCTGAATTGAGTAAAGACAATTATTTTAGAAGAAGGTTCTGTCCCCAATTCTTTCTCTACTAATTCTTTCAATTTAATCAGCTTGGGATATGGAACATCTTCATTTACCAGTTGCTCCGCCAAATAAACTGCCGACTTAAAATTCTCATCCATCACTAAATTCTTTACTGCTTTAGTCTTAGAAGTTGGCGCTTCCTGTTGTAAACCTCTCAGATAAGTATACGACTGCTTAACCCCTTGTGTTTCTAATAATTCCAACGCATGTTCTACTTTCAATGCTTCAGCTACTAATGACATGGAACGCAGTGCTTCAAATTCTTTTTCCCCTGAAGAAACTTTCTGCTGCAGTTCTCCCTGAATTCCTAACAACTCCCCTTTAGAAACATTTACTGAATTGCAATAACCATACTTCTGCACTTCTTCCAATTTAGATTTTCGGCAGCTTTGTAGGAATTTCTGCACTGCTTTAAACGTTTCCGGAAATTCCACTTCTTCCCACTTAACTTTTATGTGCTGGACATACTCTCGCACATCAGCATCTTTTTCTGTTCGGACTTCTACTTTCTCGATTAATAGGTTAGTACAGATTTCTTTTATCTTTTCCATATCGCTTCCGGGAGAAGCAGTTAGGGCTAAGATGCGAGGAAACTTGGCTAGTTTTTCATACTGCTGCGCCAGCCATACGTAAGAATATTCTTTAGTTGCATGATGAGCTTCATCGAAGATGAGTAAAGAAACCTCTTCTAATTTAATACGCTGATTAATGGTGTCATTCTCTAAACCCTGCGGCGTACTTACGATTATCTGTGCATCTTTCCACAGCAATTCTCTTTTCTCTGGAGCTACGCTTCCGGTGAATAATACTATTTTTTCAGGGGGTATTTCCAGATGCTTTCGGAACGTATCCACATGCTGGTCGCACAACGGTTTGGTAGGAGCCAGCATTAATATTTTAGAATTAGGATATTGTGTTAATCTTTGAACGGATAACATTAACGCCACACCTGTTTTTCCCAATCCGGTTGGCAGAACTACTAAGCAGTTTGAAGTGGCGGCAGTAGCTAGGATAGTTTGCTGGTACAGCCGAGGTATGAAGTCACGAAGCATTTTTTATTTTAGGGAGAGACGTTTTAATTACTTTTCTCTGGTAGAGTGTATAATTGATTATTTGTCTTTCTTAATTGTCTTTTCTATTAATTTTATTTGTTTCTTAATCTCTTCTCCTCTATTATCTATAATAATATCGATAAACTCATCAAAACGAATTACTTCCGTCTGTCCTTCGTTTGGTTTCTTCATGTTTTCACCTCAACCCTAATTTATTCATCAAATTAAAGAAAATCCTGAAAAGCGGCTATCCCAAACCATAAATGATGGGGATTTACGCCACTTTTCCAAAACGGATTTTCTAAAATCAAATATAGTGAAATCTCCTTGCTCATTTACGAGTATTCCTCCAAAGATGAATCTTGGAGATTTCTGCTTATTTGATTTAAACGCTTCTTTGTCAAATTTAGAGAACCCAAACCATTTCTTGCCTAAATCTTTCAATGATGCTCCAAAATGATACCCTTCTTTATTGTCAATTATAATAAACCGGTCGTGCGATTGCTTGAATTCTTTTACTTCAATCGGAGGATATTGCGAATTATATTTTGCGATGTCCAGCGCTAATTGCGAAGATATTTCTTTAGTAAATATTGTAATCTGTACATTCTTATTCCTCTTACTGAACAAAGTCAAAACTGAATCATCAATGTGATTATCTATGAGAATAATTGAACTTTCTGCAGTTCTAATAATATCTGAAACAAATTTATAAGCATCAAATATCTGTCCATCAAAGAATATGCCTTTCTCAGGTTTTATATCTTTGCTTTGGATAGCATCAAAGATTTCCTCAAACTTTTGATAATGTTCCAATAATTTTTGTTCCGTCCGGTCCATTCTTTGGAATATTTGGACGTTGGAGGCTAGAAATCTCTGAATATTTCTCTTAACTGCTTTATTTAAGTTCCCGGTTAAAACACCATAAAGTTCTGCTAAATCAGTATCAAGCATTACCTGAACGCCGCGAATACTATAAATTTTACTTTTAATGCTTTCCAGATTGAAAACAGTTAATTCTTTAGTCATTTTTTTATTTCTTCCCAATTTAAGCTATTTTTAAGTCATCTAATGGGCTTTTCACTGCCGTGAGCTTGGGATGAGCCGTATGTGCATAAATCATCGTTGTTTCTAATCGGCTGTGTCCTAATAACTCTTTCACTTCAATCAAGGAATAGCCGTTTTCCAGCAGATGCGTAGCAAAGGAATGGTGTAAAGAATGGGGAGTAATGTGTTTAGGCAATTCTGCTCTTAATCTGGCTTCTTCGAGAATCTTGCGCACACTGCTGTCGCTATAATGGTCATGATTGTAGCCTGGAAAGAGCCAATCTTCTAAGCAAAGATTATTAGAGCTTATCCATTGCTGTAATTCTTCTTTGAGCTTGTCAGGTATTACAAATAAGCAGTCTTTTCCTCTTTTTCCATTCCTAATCCAACCGTAACCTGCCTGAAAATCGAAGTCTTTGACTTTTAGGTTGACCACTTCACTCACTCTAAACCCAGAGCCATAAGTTAAGGTTAAAATCAATTTGTGCTTGGTTTTACTCAAGACTCCTAAGAAATGGTTCATTTCTTCTTGAGTTAGGCACTCCGATAGGCGTTTGCGGACTTTAATATGAGGAATGTTCATCGTTAAATTCTTACCCAAGACTTGTTCATAAAAGAAGCGCAGGGCATGAAGATAAACATTGATGGTGCTTCCCGAACGGTTCCATTTGATAAGCTGAATTAAATGAGTTTCGATATCTTCTTTGGTGATTTCATGCGGTTGCTTGTTGTAGATGCGCAGGAACTTGCTTACGGCATAGGCGTAAGTTTTGATGGTTTCTGCCCTTAAGCCACGACGCAGACCTTCGCGTTGGATTAGTTCGGAAATGTTCATTCTTTTGCTTAGAAATTGGTGTTATATAAACCCTAGCCGTGGTTGTCCAGTGCGGGAGTGGCTACCATTGTTTTGTCTTTTAGCTGATAATCAGCGACAAATCTCCAGTTATAGCCTGTCTAGTGGGTGCGGGAGTGGCTTTGTGGTGGTTCCAGTATTGATTTGTTTTTCTTTCCATTGAAGTACTTGGAACCCACATAACGATTACGTGCTTATGGACTCGGCAATAGGCTTTAATGAGCGAGAATTATGCATTTATAGCCAAAGTGGACTTAATAAGAGTTATGTTTAATAGGATAGTGTTTAATCTTCGGCATATTTAAATAGTAGTGTTCTTTCTCCTCACATGAGGTGATAGGAATGATTCAATGTATATTTTGCAAGTCTTCAG
>JAGVMW010000138.1 GCA_020053615.1 archaeon
GGCAAGAAACATCTAATTTGCGTCTTTTTCTCATGGGTATCACCGAGAATAAGAAAAGAATAACTAATATATTAATGTATCGTTATCTCAGACAGTGCCCCAGCAACCTTTAGATATAACTGCTACTTTTGAGTGTTAAAACGATTATGGGGGGATTAATATGGCATTAAATGATTTGATTGGGAATAAATTTACTCGGATTATAGGCACTTTAGCTGCTTTAACTGTACCTTATGTGGTTAGTTGCGAAGGGGATTCTACTACGAATGTTTATGGTGAAGGAAATGGAGGGGGTGGAAGTGGGGGTTATAGTTGTGAGAGTGCTTGTCAAAATATGTCCGACTGTTGCAAGAGTGGAGAAAAAAAGAAACAGCATTGTTATGACGAAGAAAAAGGTGAATGGAAAGGTTATGTTTATGATGTCCCTGGCTGTACTGCTAGTTGCGAGAATGATTCATCTGAATTCCCCGGGGGAATGATTAAGTGTAATACATTATATTGCAACCCTGATGAGATTCAAGAATGTGACTCTTATCAATAATAGTTGAGGAGATTATCCTCTATTTTTAATCCCAAAGCTTAATAAATACCCTCGCTTCTAATGGTGAAGGCTGGTTTGATTGCAACACCGGAAATGCTGAAGATGACAACTACGAACTCTCCGACCCCAATCCTATTGGAGAGCTGACTTATGACGACCTACTAAAGAAATCGCATCGCTACCGCTGTTATGACGAAGGCGATCATTATAGCTGGGTGGAATGACAAAATAGGTAGGAAAAGTTTATAAAAATCAAACCCAACTTAGCATTATAACAATGAGAAAAGAAACTGAGCATTGGTGGATGCAAGCAAAAAGGGACTTAGTAACTGCAAGCAACTCTTTAAACAGCGAAGATTATTATGCATGTGCTTTTTTTGTTCAGCAAGCAGTAGAGAAAGCATTAAAAGCTTTGATTCTATTTAAGAATAAAGAAAAGATAATGGGGCATTCTTTAGTTCACTTGGGCAATTTCGTCGGGATTCCTATACAATTTGTACCGGAACTAAAAAAACTCAGCCCCCAATATTTCCTTTCCCGTTACCCAGATGCCAGTGAAGAAATTCCCTATGAGTTATACGATGAAGGCATAGCTAAAGATTTTTTAAAAATAGGTCAGGAGATATTAACATGGATAGAGAATCAGCTAAAATAGCCGGGGACTTTGTTAAGAAGATTAAATCAAAGTACTCTCCGCTAAAAGTAATCCTATTTGGCAGTAGGGCAAGAGGGGATCATCTCAAGACCAGTGATTTTGACTTTATTGTGGTTAGCAGCAAATTTAAGCAACAGCCATTTATATTTCGTGCTAGCAATCTTTATGATTATTGGACTGCCTCTTATGATATTGAGTCGCTTTGCTACACTCCTGAAGAATTTGAGCGTAAGAAGAAGCAGATCGGTATTGTTAGTCAAGCGATTAAAGAAGGGATTGAGATAAAATAATCCCGCAACCTTTATATATAACTGCCACTTTTGAGTGTTAAAACTATACAAAGGTGAGACTTATGGCATTGAATGATTTGATTTGGAATAAATTTACTCGAATTATAGGCACTTTAGCTGCTTTGGCAGTTCCTTATGCGGTGGGATGTGAAGGTGATACGACGAATAATACTTATGAAGGAAGTGGGAATGGGGGTGGAGACCATTATGCTACCTGCCAAAGTGCTTGTGAATACTCACGTGAAGTTTCTCATTGTGGTGGCTGGGATGAAGATAATGATATGCAACAATGTCTAAAAGGATGCGAAAAACACACCTCATCCCCTTCTGGAAGAAAAGCATATTTCAACTGTATTTTCGACACTTGTGAGTCGGAAGATTGTACTGGGACTTACAATTAATCCAATTTACTTCTTTCTTTTTAAGTAATTTTATAAATAAGAAGATAATTCTATCTTCATTAGGTGAAGATGTACCATAAAAAAGAAGCGTTAGTGGTGATTTTAGTACTTGTGATTCTTTTACTAGCTGAAAGTGGGTTGGGGTTGGAGAAGTATGAGCAAATTGTAAAAGGAGTAGCTGATAGCACCGGTGAAGGCGATTCTGACATTGGTTCAGATAATGATGGAAAACAATATTTGGGTTTAGGTAATTTACACCACAGCAAGTCCAGTGAATGTGAAGGTGATCCTTGGAAAACTGGTTTAGGAGATGACGGTTGCGTGGTAGATGCTTGGGAAGATGATTATTATGATGATTGTGCTTATGCTGAGATTTTTCCCGGCACAATTATAAATAATCACGACCAAGGGAACTTAGACAATTTTCAAACCTATTTTTCTGGTTGTTGTCAAGATGCCGCTGGACCATTGAAATATGGCAACTGGGTGACCAGTTCGGCTGACTTCGCTTTTCTCTGCGGCCAAGACTACTATTGGTATGTGTGTAATGAAGAAAGTGAAGGGCAAATCACTTGGGTGTATCACTCTCTTTTTAACTGTTCAAAAATTGGGGGTTATCCTGATCCCGAGGAATACAACTGGGTAAAAATAGATAAAGATTGGGATTATGATGGATACACTGAAGGTCAAGGCGACTGTGATAATTCTAAGAAAATAGATCCTGCTTGTCCCCTTCCCGACTTAAGCACTTTAATCGGTCTTCCTTTAGACGAGCTTCGCACCACCGTCCGCTCCACCTACTGCTCTGACTTAAGATACTCTACCTGCTCCATCTGCATCAATCCCGGCGCACCCGAAGTGTGCGGTGATGGAATTAACAATGACTGCGGAGGACCAGGTCAATTTGAAGAGCTAACTCAACTCGAAGGTGCCACCTTTGACGACTGCAATAAAAATCAATATGCCTGCCGACAGGAAGCTTCGCCATTAGCAAATACCGAAGACAACGCTACTGGAATAACTCAAACTAATATCTATGGAGAAACCTTCTCTTGGATTAATACTCAGGACGGCGGTTACTGCTGCGGCTTTAATGGAATTGATGATTTGGGCAGAACTGAAATTAGTTCTGGAGGCGAAGGTCAATTCCTGTGCTTAAACAAAAATAAAGACTTAGTCGGTCATGATACCGAATACACGTATGCCAGTCCGTTCTGCGGAGACGAATGGTGCTGGGTTTCTGCCTCAACTGGAGTTCCCGTCGGAGGGCAGTTTAAGATATTTACGATTAAGAAACCGGGAAGCAAACCATACGATATCGCTTCTAATGGCGAAGGCTGGTTTGATTGTAATGAAGATAATGACAACTACAACCTCTCCGACCCCAATCCTATTGGAGGGCTGACTTATGATGACTTGCTGAAGAAATCGCATCGTTATCGCTGTTATGACGAAGGCGATCATTACAGTTGGGCGGAATGCGCTGATGTATGGGATAATCGCAATAACAAAGGCATCAAAGGCAGGTATGGTGGAGAAGGGCTATTTACACTTCCATTAAAACCGGAAGATCCAACTGCCGTAACCTTAGAAGAAAGTAGAACAGGACAGAACATCGATGTCCGTTCGGAATTCTATTCAGATTATTATGGAAAAGATTATCTATTTGATTTTTCTGGTTATGATTACATTAATTTTATGGTGCGTTTTGTGGACAGTGCAGGCGTTCCAGTTACTCAGTACGATAAAAATATGTTCCTTCCTGCGGGCGTAATGCTGGAAATAAAAGGCCCTAAGCCCGCAGGCGCAGGAGCGGCGCTAGTTTACTTCAACGGCAATGTTTTAGGATACGTAGTAAATAGCAATTTATTTAACTCGGAGAATTTTATGCAAGTACGTGTTCCTTTAAGCACCGATTACAAAGGAGTAAGCTCCATTTTAATTAAAAGCAGTCCGGACACTAATTTTATCGAGGTAAAGAATATTTATCTCAGTACTGATGATTTCGAGAAAAACCAATTATGTTCGGGAGAACAGTCTACTAAAGATAGTTCGTGGTTAAATAATATCGATCAAGGAGATACGGATAAATTAATTACCGGAGAAAAATTGTGCCGGGCATTGTATGGAAAGAATGCTTGGCTGGGAAAAGATGATGTAATAGAAGATGAAACCGCTTCCTGCTGCGGAAATGCTCCGCATGAATATTATTCCGGTGATTCTTATCTAGATGAAAACGGAATAAAATATGCCTGCTGGAATTCCCAGCCGGTAGCTTCTGGAAGCACCATAATGGATGTGGAGTTTGAAGTGAAATATACAGAGCTAGAGCCGAGTATAAGTTATCCGGAGGAAGAGTTTGGTGTAAAGCTGGACAGCGATGGTTTGACATTTCAACTAATCAATGGAAATTATTCATGTCATATCGAAGAGACCGAAGAGACAATTAAAGAGTGCGAAGCCATTCCTAGCACTTGCAAAGTGCAATGGAAAGATTATGGCAATGCTGGTTATTATAATTCCAATCCAACGTGCAGTAATAGCCAACCTTGTTCCGCTTCTAGTGCGGGGACACTACCTTACGAATGTGATATTCAACTTGGCAAGTGTTATACTATCCAGACTGCAGAAAAAGAATGCCTTTGGTCTCAAAATCAATTGTATCAAAAGGTAACGAAGCTCGATGAGATTGAATTAGAGTTTGGTAAAGTTTGGTTTGTAGAGGACACCGGATTACACTATAAATTGGATAATTATAATGCTTCTTCTGCAATTAATGATATCAAAGTAGGAATAGATACCTCTCCATTCAAATTTGGCAACATCACCCTCAACAAAAGAGATTTCATCAGCCCGTTTAATGCCCAACCCTACGGCGGGATTAATATTACTATTGTCGATTCTAACCCTAAAGTTCGCGTATATCTCCTAAATCCTAGGAATAATGAAGAGATAAGTGATTCAACCGATACTGGTGCAAAAATAACTTACAATAACTTACCAACTAATGATATTTCCATCCTCTATCTCATGGCTGAATTAATAGACAAATCTGCCAGCGTAACAGTAGAATCGGGGGACACCGACCAAACCTCCAATCTCAGCTTCTCCTGCTCGCAGGAAGAATGCCTCTATCCGCTTCCGGGAGAGCCGCCGTACACAATTAAGAATCTGCATCCGGAATTGTATGAGTTGTACTTTGTGGCTGGCTCTAAAGCAGATGAACAAACTTTCATCGGTGCTGAAGAAAAAACATTTAAAACCTACGGCAACGTCAAAGTCAAGAAGCTTGCTCAGCCGATTTTATTCGTCAGCGGAGATGATACTACTGAGCCTAACTTCTACGGCTGTCAAGCTGCTTCGTATTTAGAAGGAACAAATAAACTAAAAGCAGAGAACAACTTACCGTACTGTTCGGTAAAAGCCGGTCAATTCTGCGCTTACAGCACCACTTACACTTCCGGCAAAGAGCCGTACACCACTATAAATTCATGGAGCGCTGATTCTATCACTAATGTTGGCTATGAAGACATCACCGTAACCGATGAACAGAACTTAAGTGCTTTTTACCAAACATTAGAATTAAACCTAAAAAACAAAACGTTCTTACCGGAAACCAGAAATCACAGTTCCATCGTTCTGCCTGCAAGAAATTTCCTCTCTAACGCTGAATTTGACGTTCCTTCGGCTAAAGAGGTTTCACATTGGGAAATACTCGATAAAAACAACCAACCCCTAAAAGATGAAAAAGCCAAAGTAAACGAGAACAAAGTAACCATCGCTAAAGACGAAACCCTGCGTTCTGAACGAATCGGAGTAGAACAGAACTTAACCTTAAGCTTCTCGCAGAAATCAGCCTGCCAACCCAAAATATATCTTGTAGATAAAAACGGAAACAAAGAAGAAGTTAACAACTCCAACAGCTTCTCCACTGGCGGCGCATCTTACCTAATAGTAGAATACCTTGGACCTTGTGTAATAGAACAGCCCATGCTCCAGCTGGTAGACAAAGCTGGTCCAACCACTTATAATTACAATCCTAAGTATATCCAAAGAGCCGCCGCTGCTTGTTGTCCGGAAACTATGTGCTGGAACGGCTATGCCTGTGTAGAAGAGATGAGTACCATGAGCTATCTCTCCGAACATGTAGCTGAAGGTAGGGACTATCGTTGCATCGACGGACAATGGACTGCTTCTCCTTCCAAATGGGACTGGAATAAAGAATTATGGGGCTTCTGTCCGGAAGACGACCAATGTTTAGTATTAGCTTCCCAAAAAGGAGGAAAGAAAGACAAAATCTACGCTGATTTCTACAACGGAGAATTCCCACAATGCATCAACAACACTCAATATATTATGGATAATTATTGCAACAACGGCAGTTGGACCAGCCGAACTAAATTTGTCGCTACCAAACTATTAGAAGTAGCCGAAACTGATGATTATATCTTATACTGCGATAATTACAAAAACGCGTTGGTAGAATTAGACGAAAAAGAAGAATATCTTGGTGGAATCGGTATTTCCACGCAAACCGAAGCACCTAGCTTAGATATGTCTTTGGGTGGTATTACTCCTCCTTCACCTCAAGCTTTATGCTTTGAAAACGTAAAGTCATCGGCGGAAGGGCAGCGTTTAGTTCCTGATAAAGAAAATATCTGCGTAAATAATGTATGTGTATTGAAATACAAATCCAGCGGAGAATGGAAAGCAGCTTTTGCTACCACTTTAAACAAGCCGGTAGATGACCCCAATTCATTCCTGTTCTCATTAGATGTGCCTCAATCAAAAATTTCCGCAGCCTGTACCGCTACTGGAACTAGCTTTGCTGAATGTCCGATAGAAGATATGGAAGGAAATATGTGGTACTCGCCTGAATTAAACTCAGTAATCTATGCTAAGGAGAGTATTCCTCTTACTCCCGGAACGTTTGATAAAATTATTAATTGGTTCTCTGGATTATTCGGAGAAGAAAGTGAACTTTCCGACGAACATAAATTTGTGGACCAAGCCCAAAACTTCCGAGAGTTATATATTTTAAAATTAGGCGATAAAAAAGTAACTGCTATGCAGGAAATTCAGAACGAAGGCAAGCAGATGTTAGTAGCCGAATACGAAGGCTTTACTACACCTATTTGCGATTACCTCAATCATCTTAAACTTCCTCCAGAAATGGGCGTAGAACTATTAGAAGAGCTATCGGGCATGGGCACCTACAATTGTTCTAGCGACGGGACCAAGCAAAGAGTAGAAGCCATCGAAGGGCTGGATTTCTTATGGCCGCAGCTGACTGGGAAGTTAAGGGTGGGATAATAGTAATACTTCAGTAAAGTGAAGCGTTACCGTCATCAGGTCGAGCTTCTTAGATTTTAACATCCAGCTGACAAGAGGGTTGCCTCCTACGGAGA
>JAGVMW010000169.1 GCA_020053615.1 archaeon
AAGAAGCGGATGTTGATGGCGATAAGATAATTACCCGTAAAGAAGCTGAAGAACTTTCTCGAAAAGTATACAGACAATATGCTGCACCGGAAAGTTTTCTCCACGTCGATGAGGGAATAGATGCAGAAGGAAATTTACACAAAAAAGTTCATGATAGGCTATAAAAACGGAGAATAAAAAATGAGCCTAACTAAATTCATCTCTTCTTTGATTGTTACTGCAGTTGCTGGATGTAATCTTTCAGAAGTAGCGGTTAAACCGGACACACCCAAAATTGTCCAACCAACAATAGAAGAGGAGAATAGATTAAAAGCAATTGCAGATCTTGGAAGAAGGGCAGAAGCTTTTTCTCCAGTGATAGCAGAAGAGATTGACCAATCAGAGTTGACGGTGGGATTAGAAACTACCAACTCACTCTTAACTTGTAGTTATCTGCCAAACAAGGTTATTATCCGTTGCACTCCAGATTATACCTTGTGTCAGACTGATTCTTTAGAACATGAATTAGGACATCATATCTATCCAAATCTTTCAAAAGAATCAAAAGAAAAGTTAGCTGGAGCAATCCATGAAAGGCTACAGATGCCTGACGCAGAAAGCTTTCGTCAGGTACTGACCAAAATGGAGAGAACTGCAGAAATCTTTAGTCAGGTTGGAGAGCAGATTCATGGCTTGTCGCTTTGTAAAGAGTTCTTAGCTTTAGATAAATATGATCGAGAATTTACTGCTATTTTGCAAGAGTTTGGTGTAGATTATAATTCAGATCAAGTTAAAGCCACGCGTGACGCCTACAAAAAAATGTTTCCTAACTGCACTAAAGAAAAATATACCACCGCTACAAAGATAGTTAAAACTTATGTCGATGCCGGAGAATGTGCCAAAGAAGAAGCGAAGATAATTTATCACCAATCATCTACAATATTCCCTACCTGTCCAAAAGTAGAACCAATCGATAATCCTCTTGCTCGAGGAAAGCGATTTGATGTCCCTCATTATCAACAAACAAAAAAAGAGTATATGGATTTACTTTCTTCAATGGTTGACAATATAACCTCTCAAAATAATGAAGAAATCTCTCCGGTTCTGGCCGAGAGAATAGACCGGGCACTTGTATCTTATGTTGATCTGCTGATGGTTTCTGGAAATATTTCATCTGGATTAGCCCTCGGAGCGCAAACTACCTTTAATTTATATCATGATTCTCAGATGGAAGAACAGTTTGCCGCCGTAATTGATTCTTTAGCTGACGGTTATAGGGGGCCAATTACTACCGCTCCCATGAAATTACGCTTGAACGAGCCTGTGCTACAGAATTTAGAGCAGTTGGAGTATAAAAGACAAAAAATTTTAGCTCCATTGGTTGAACGATATAGACAACAGTTACGAGAAGAGGCAAAATGACAAAAACCACTCTTGAAAGAATAATTAGTACTTTAATTAAACCAATTATTGGGCTGGGAATAATGGGCACTATACTGGCATTAGAGCCAAATTATGCCAACGCTCAAACGCCACTCGATAATCCTGATGTACACTCAACTGAAATGGATACAACTGATACTTCTGGAACAACCATTATAGCTCCTGCTGATGCAGCCATAGATCCTTTCGAAGCAGTTGAAGCTAAAGCCAGAGAAAATTGTAAAAATACTACACTTGAATTGAAACTAAAATCAGTAGAAGAATATGTGGCAAATGAGAAAAGGTCAGGATATGAGTCCCGGGAATTGTCAAGATTAATAAAAAGAAAACCTATTAAAGTATGCACCGATCAAGAATTTATAACTGACTTAAATCAAGCATATAAACAAATTAGTGATGCCTCCGGTTTAACTTCTGGAATAGATATTGAATATGTCATCAAAAATTACGACCATTTAAAACAAAGATTAAAAGAAGTATCGCCGAATCAAATCAAGCATAATTTAGATTATTTTAAAAGATTATTTTCAAAAGATAAAGGAAAATATGCTTGGAATTTATTAAAAAAATATCCCGAGGAAATGTTAACTCTAGGTTTGGGCGAAGCTCCTGAAAATTATGTTTCTGCGCTAAAGAAAATGATTGGCAAAACCAATGGAACTGACGTATATGTAGCATTGATTGGATTATTATCCGATTCGGAGGATATGGTTAATATTTCTTATCGCTTATCAGCATTAGAAAAAAAAGGATTCAAAAACGTTTCTGCACCAGAAATATCTAATCTATTGGAAAAGCAAAATTTTGAGAGAATAGAAACCGTAAGCAATCCCGCATTACTTTATTCTGAATTAGGAATTATACAATTCGGATGGTTCTCTACAGAATTATTGGAACGTACCATCCACACTATCGAACATCCTCAGGAAAAACCAGCAGCAATTTATTTCCTAACCAGACAGCCTGAGATTAATGGAATGATGATAGAGCCAGAAACAAGTGATGATTATGCACTTAGTGAATTAAAAGATTATGCGCCTATTGCGGTCCAACCAGGAACCGATAAAAAGTTAGGCGAGATTTTGACATATCTGCACGGAAGAGGAGTTAAAGCGGGAAATATAACTTTCAATCTGCATGGCCAGCAGAACCTCATGCTTGTAGATGGTTATGGTGATAAAGCATATTTTATTTCAAAAGATACTATGAGCGAATGGCTGAGACCATTAGACCAAATTTTGGCTGATGATGCAACCATAATTTTGTCCTCATGCTTGACTGGCGCAGGAGAGGATAATATTGCCAAAGATATTGCGCTTGCTACACATCGAAGAACTTATGCTCCTAGTGAAGAGATGATGGCGGGAATGTTTTGGTATGTCTCCCCAGATGAAGTACATTTAGGCAGACTGTATAACTTAGGTGAGGATAGAGAAGCATTTACTCCGCCATTAAGAGAAAATAAATTTAAAGGATTAGCTGGATCAGCATTTGATAAGGTGATAGATTTAACCAAAAGGTATTATTTTCCTAAAGAAAAATGAAAATCCCATTAATCTCCCTTGCAACCGTACTAATAGGTTTAACTAGCGGATGCCAAGATGCTAAGTTAAAAGATTGCAGGGCTAAAGTGGAACATTTGGAAAATTGCTTTGAAAGTACCTGTGAGTGGAAGTCAAAATATTATGACGGCAGCCCTGAATTGGACCAATTAGATCATGACCTTTATGAAATTGTAGCACAACGAAATGAAATCTGGGCTACTTCTAGTTGTGGAGCTTATCAAGCCAGTTGGATTTGCGATTATGTCGGAAAGGACAGCTTAGGCAGCGGGAAGTATTCCGTAGATTTTGAGTATCAGAAGATGGAATAAATTTTCTTTTCAATTAAATTTGCTATGAGTAAAACGGCACAGTCCAAAAAGTGAGTGATATCACCATTATCACCACTGCCTAGAAAAATCGAGAGTGATTTTCTGGGCTGAGATGCGATAGTTGCATCTCATTA
>JAGVMW010000002.1 GCA_020053615.1 archaeon
ATGCGATAGTTGCATCTCATTAAATGAAAACAGGACGGCAAAGCCGTCCTTGTTTTCAGGTGGATATGGTGCTATCACTCACAAAACGGACTGTGCCTTATACAATCTAACCAATTGAGATGTTTTCACACCAATTTCATTAGCTAATAGCAATACTTTCTGGCGCATCTCCTCAGGAACCAGAACAGCACCTTTTCCAGCCCCCATTACTTTCTCTCCATCAATTATGCCGGCATAATGTTTGCCATTAATGGTGTATCCGTGCAAAAAACGCTGGAGCTTGTTCTTAACAACTGGCTGACACTTAGCCGTATCAAACTTAATCAGATAATAAGGAGTTAAACCAAGCAAATTTCTGGATAGAACCATGGTCTTTCTCGCAAACAGAACCTCCCCTTCTTTAGCTATGGTTAACATTAAACTCTTATCTTCCTGCTCGACACTTTGATATTGAAACACCACGTGAATGTTAACTGACCTACCTAAACTTAACTGAATTACCTTCTTTCTAATTTGCTCTTCTAAAACAGGATCTTTTCTAGCAGTATCTAAGAAAACCATCACATCTATATCTGAATGACGTGGAGAATAATCCCCCCTGGCAAAAGAACCAAATAAAACCAAAGCGTTTATTGCTTTTACTTTTGGAAGCTCTTTCTTTAGCAGATTAATAATATTTTGGACATTCTGGTGGAGAATTTCATTCAAATCAAATTTTTCTAACTTTTTTGCCGCATAAGTTTTAGTTGATTTCATGTTGACAAAGCTCAGCAAGTTCTTTTACAATGACAAATTTATTCCCATTTTCTCCTTTGTAAGCAACCTTTCGACGATAGTCATAATTTATCATTATCTCAAATTTTAGAATTAAATTTACAGGATCTTTAAACAAAGAGTTATTCTTCTTAACCAAATTAAGCCTCTCTTTATGGCTGTTAATGGTGTAAAGGTCAATTCCAGCTTTATGTAGTTTCCATTCCATCGCTTCCATGGCTGAATAAAAATAATTCTGAGCAGAAACTTTGCGATATTCTTTCTGCTTCCCAGGATCTTTCTCTAAATCCATTAGCTTTTCTGCCTGTTGGGCTAGTTGGAAATACCGCTTTGATGCTTGGCTCATTTGCTCACCAGTAATCATTAAACCCATGCTAAAGTTAGTTATTTATTATCCGTAATAAGCAATTACTATATAAATGTTTCTGGTGATGGTTACCTGTAACTAAAATAAGCAAAATTAGGTAGTTATTTATTATCTGTAATCACTTCACTTCTTCAATCCCTTTCTCCACAATTTTAAACTTGGCTTCCAATCCTTCCGGCAAAGAACGATGCTTCCTTAGAATTATTCCTCGAGCATTAGCTAACCTCACTAATTCAATCAAACATTTAGAGCCATACTTCAACAAATCTCCACCAACTAACTTCACTTGATCCCGATTATCAAAATCAGAATAAACTTGCGTCGTTAACAGCACCGGAATTTTTCTTCTCCTCGCAATCTCTACCAAAAACGCTAATTGTCTTCCTAATGCAGCATTCACATCATACACTTCCTCATTCTTGCCCAATTCCAAGCGATACAGCATAGAAATAGAATCAACTACAATTAATCCAACTTGTTCCGTAGCTAATGAACGAATCGATTCAAATACTTCTTTCTGCTCATCGAAAGTTGTAGGGCTGAAGAAAATCATCTTAGGCAGAATGTAATTAAAATCAGAAGAGATTTGTTTGATTCGGTCTACAGCGATACCCCCTTCCGTGTCTAGGAAGAGAACTTTCTTTCCTGATTCTGCCACTTTAACTGCTGCGATTAGACAAAAATTGGTTTTCCCACTTCCTGAAGGACCGTAGATGGTAGTAACTATATCTTCATCATAGCCTCCATTAAGCAACAGGTTTAGGAAAGCGATTCCGGTGGAGAGCTTTGGCATGGGTTCGATTAAATTGGGACAGGGATATAAAGATTATGGGGGTGGAGAAGTTAAGAAAAGAACTCTTATTCTAAACCTTCAATAGAAATCTCTATTCCACTTTGTCCGGAATCCTTTAATCTCGTCTCGCAACCTCAGTGCGTCTAATTCCAAAGGAGAAAGCTTCCTTCCTAACTTAAGTATTTCCGGTAAGTAAGCCATCATTCCGTCTTTTTTTGGAACATCCAGATTTCGCAGATATTTCTCCAATCCTAGTCCCAACGTTCGATAACAACATCTTCAGTAGCATCATCGCCTAAAAGTTCAACATCATGAGAATCAAAAGGCGGAATAGCAAACACCAAATGCTCCAAATCAGATTTTCCTGTATTCTTTAACTTATGCGGCGTATGGGGTGGAAGAACCACATAAATTCCTTTTTCAACCTGTAAAGCTCGATTTCCATAATACAAAATTCCTTCACCTTCCAAAATAAAATAAACCTCGCTCATCCGAGAATGCTGATGCCACAGAGAAACATTGTCCCCATTCATCATCACATGAGCCAAACTAACTTTTGGCAAAGAAATAACCTCTCTTAAATTCTGATTGCACACATTACTAACAGTAGGTAATTCATAAACATCAATTAATTTTGGATGGGGCATATGAGAATGATTGGAAGCGGTGTTTATAAATTATTTTGAAAAACAGCACAGTCCGTTTTGTGAGTGATAGCACCATATCCACCTGAAAACAAGGACGGCTTTGCCGTCCTGTTTCCATTTAATGAGATGCAACTATCGCATCTCAGCCCAGAAAATCACTCTCGATTTTTCTGGGCAGTGGTGATAATGGTGCTATCACTCACTTTTTGGACTG
>JAGVMW010000140.1 GCA_020053615.1 archaeon
ACGTTCTCCGTAAGAGACAACCCTCTTGTCAGCTCGACGTACACGTCGAAGAGGCTCGACCTGATGATAGTGGTGCTTCATTTTAGTGAAGTATTACTACAACTCAATACTCCACTCCTCTCCGTGCCGGAACTCCTTTCTCGTAATAATGCTTCTCCGGCTTCATCTCCGTTACTAAATCAGCATGATGAATTATCTCCTCCGGAGCGTTTCTTCCAGTTAAAATCAATTCCACATGCTCCGGCTTATTCGCCATTAAATTCAGCACCAATTCTGTATTTAACATCTCTAAATGCATGGCTACGTTTATCTCATCCAGAATTACCATATCATAATCTCCGGATAGAACTACCTCTAATGCTTTCTTGAACGCTTCTTCTACATAATCTCGCTGTACATCATCGTTAAGAAAACAGAATCTGCACGTGCCGCATTCCACTTCCTCTCGAACAAAATCAAAAATCTCTTTATCTTTCCGTTGAGAATACCCTCCTAACTTTAATTGTTTCTGTTGTTTGATGCAGGGACGCCCGAATTGTAATATTTCTACATTAGGAAGATAATTTTTGAGAGAAATATATTCACCAGTATAAGCTCCTCCTTTCATGAATTGAATTATAAATACTTTAAATCCCTGTCCGATAGCCCGCATAGCTAGTCCGAGAGCAGCAGTGGTTTTACCTTTGCCATCACCAGTGTACACCTGAACTTGACCGTTCTTGACCACAACGTGTCCTCCATTTTCCTACTCTCAGCACTTCTCCACTTAACTTATGTGCATAGCATCTTCAAAACCATTGACGATAACTTCGATAGCTCTGTGTCCCCGTATGGGGCAACCCCCCACGACGAGCTAGCTCCTACAAAGAACAGAGGTTTTGACTTAATGATGCTATGCACATACTTTCTTACACATTACACTTAGCGCATCCTCCGGAATACTCTGCGCCTACGCTTATCAACTCCTCTTTTTCTTTCGGCTTAGGTGTAACTTCTTCCTTGGCCGATTCCCACTTCTTCTCCTCGCGCTTGATATTCAACACCTGCACTTCTCTGCTTCCATCGCGATAGATAGTAATCCCTTTGCATCCAGACTTATATGCTAATAGGAATACATTAGTAACATCTTCTACCGTAGCCGTGAACGGAAAATTTACCGTCTTAGATACAGCATTATCAGTATGTTTCTGAAATATCGCCTGCATCTTTACATGAGCTTCAGGAGTCAGATCCATAGCTGTAACAAATACTTTACGTATATGTTCGGGAACTTCTTCTACATCTTGAATGCTGCCTTTCCGCGCAATCTTCGTCATCAACTCATTATTATAAAATCCTTCTCTTCTAGCAATCTCCTCAAACAAAGGATTTACTTCCAGCAGTTCAAATTGAGGTGTTTTACGCAGGAAAGAAATCGCAAACAAAGGCTCTATCCCTGAAGAACAGTTGGCAATTATCGAGATGGTTCCGGTAGGAGCAATAGTGGTAACCGTAGCATTCCTAAATTTGCATTCAGAATTTCCATTATCATATACGCTTCCTTTAAAATTAGGGAACGTACCGCGTTGTAGTGCTAATCTATGGCTGGCATTTCTAGCTTCGCAGTCAATAAAGCACATAACTTTGTCGGCGAGAGCAAGGGCTTCTTCAGAATCATAAGAAACTCCCAGTTTAATTAACATATCTGCCCAACCCATCACACCTAATCCTATCTTTCTGTTTCCAATCACCATCTCCGTAATTTTCGAAATCGGAAATTTGTTCATATCAATAACATTATCTAAGAAATGCACTCCTTTATGTACGGTGTCTCTTAGTTTTTCCAGGTCAACTTTTCCATCAGCAGTGATATGGGTAGCTAAGTTTATCGAGCCTAAGTTGCAGGATTCGTAGGGTAAAAGAGGCTGTTCGCCGCATGGATTAGTGCTTTCAATATTTCCCAGCAATGGCGTCGGATTACTTCGATGATTATTCATCCTATCCAAAAAAATTACGCCTGGCTCACCATTCTTCCATGCCATGGTGCACAGCAAATCAAACACTCTCTTTGCATTTAGCTGGCCGGAAGCAGTTTTAGTTTTGGGATCAATCAATTCATAATTTCCTCCTTCCATTACCGCGTGCATGAATTTTTCAGTAATGCCTACTGAAATATTAAAGTTAGTTATTTGGTCGTTCCTTTCTTTGCAGGTGATGAAGTCTAAAATATCCGGATGATCTACTCGCAGTACTCCCATATTTGCTCCTCTTCTCTTTCCGCCTTGCTTAATGACATTTGTAGCCGCATCAAATACTCTCATAAATGAAATTGGTCCTGAAGCTACTCCACCGGTGCTGCCTACCCGAGCTCCTTTAGGTCTAAGGCGAGAAAAAGAAAATCCGGTTCCTCCTCCGCTTTGATGTATAAGCGCAGCATGCTTAACTGAATCAAAGATGCCTTCCATAGAATCCTCTACTGGAAGCACAAAGCAAGCTGATAACTGTTGTATTCCTGTTCCCGCATTCATCAGCGTAGGAGAGTTAGGCATAAAATCACGGTTTAACATCATGGTTAAGAATTCCTGCTTAGCTTGCTCGATATCTTGTCCGTACATTCCATCTGCCAGAGCAACATTTCCTGCTACTCGCTCAAACAATTGCATCGGAGTTTCAATAACTTTTCCATCTCCATCTTTGCGTAAATATCTTCCCTCTAATACAGTAAGCGCATTCAGACTGAGCTTGCAGTCATCTACAATACCCATCATAGACTTTGCTTCTCTAAGTTTCTTTCGCTCTTCACGATAAAGAATATACGCTTTAGCGGTCTTAACATGACCTTGTTTGATTAATACTTTCTCTACAATATCCTGGATTGCCTCTACATCCGGAATTTCTAAATTGATTGCTTCTAACTCTTGGGAGACTTTATCTGCCAGCTGTCGCGCCAGTTCTTCATCATGACCGCCTACGGATTGAGCTGCTTTGAAAATAGCCGTAGCAATCTTCTCTGAATTAAAATCAACCATTCTTCCATCTCTTTTCCTCATCTGTTTAATCATAATTTCCACCCCGCTTTCCAATATTTGTTTAGCATCATAAAGTCGAAATCCCAGCGATTATCTAAGCTGGTGCGTTACGAGGGGATGCTCCCTCCGGGAACGTAGCACCTTCGGATTTTTCATCAAGGATTTCGAAGATGCTAAACAAATATCTCCTCTTTAGGAATGATAGTATTAGTTCTACCACCCTTTCTATTTTTATTCACTCTTGCCATTTATAGTAAATCAAGAAAGTCCGAAGGACGCCACTTAATTTACTATTAGGAGACCCGCAGGTCGAGTATAAATAGATTGTAGGTGTGGAATGTATATGTTAAACTAGATAAGTTGATTAAACCTTTACCTTCCAGTTAAGCTTTTAAACCTCAACTTATTCTCTCCGGTAAATGGTATGGTTATTGCTCCTTCAAAGCTTGTACTTCTTTCTTCCGGCTTATGTAGCTAATATGGCTCCGGTGTTGTTCAAGTGGATTCCCTGGCTGGGTAAGCCGGTGCATGAACGATTGTTAGGAGGTCATAAAACTTGGAGAGGAATTGTAGTAGCTATCGTAATAGGCACAATTGTATTTGCACTTCAGAAGTATGCTTATTCCCTTGGCTTTGACAGGCTGGCTTTAATAGATTATAACGGCTTCTCGTGGCTGATGGGAGCATTACTGGGAGCAGGTGCAATCTTAGGAGATGCCATAGAAAGTTATTACAAACGCAAAGCAGGAATTCCTCCTGGACATTCATGGATGCCGTGGGATCAATTGGATTTTGTAATTGGAGGAGTTTTATTTGGAATGATTCTGTACGTGCCTCCCGCAGAAGTAGTATTTGTATTATTGGTAGCTAGTCCATTGTTACATATCACAGCGAATTATATTGGGTATTTAATTGGGGTTAATGAGAAGAAGTATTAATCATAATTCCCTCCTAATTTCAGTTCTATTTCTCTCTCTCTCCTTCGTCATCATCGATTTCTGCAGCTGCATTGCTAGTGTATACGCAGAAACCACTCCTACTGCTAAATAAGCTAGAGTCGGCAAATTTAATGCTAGCATAATTATCAACATCAACCGACAGAATAATATTGGATATTCTAACTTGGATAGGATGTAAATGATATGAGATAATACATACAACCCAATTACAATTAGTACATAATAATCATCAACATAAAACCACAATTTAATCAGCAGCAATAAAGAAACGATTAAATTATCCGTAACATAATCATAATACTTCCCGAATTTAGTACTGATAGAAACTCTAGCAATAACCCCATCCATGCCATCAGCAATAAGATGCAATACAGCAAACAGGATAAATAAATCCAAATTCTCAAAGAAATAAACTGAAACCAGCCCCAGTATCAGCGAAATAGTAGTTGCTATGTTAGCCGATATCCCTAACTTGAGGCAGAACCATCCTACTTTTTTGAGATTTCTACTTCTAAACTCCCTGAACCTCTCCATAAAATCATGGATTAATCTATGCATAGAAACATATATAAAAGAGATAGTATAAAAACGTTCCTACTGTTTAGGTTACGGTGAAAGTGAAGGTTAGTGCCTATTTCACGAGCGGTGCAGTGTTTTCACTCTGCGATTGTGGGAGGGGAAGCTCCCTACGGGACGGCACCATATTAGGTTTAACATAGCGAGGAGCGAGTTGGCACTAACCCGAGCAAAGCGAGAACTTTCACCATAGCATAGCCTTTGGCAAACACAAATGCAGCGACTATTCATTGAGACTAAGTACGACGGAAAACTGACTCTTCCAGGAAGCCTAATCAAACAGCTTCCTTCCAAAATAGTCTTAGCTCTGCCGGTGCAATTCTATGATTTTATAAGCACAATAAAAAAGCAATTAGAAACTGCCGAAAAGAAAGTTACTCTCTTTAAAGGGATCCATGATAAATATCCCGGGCAAGTTTTAGGTTGCGATGTGTTCAAATTCGCAGGAAATTATGATGCTTTCTTATATGTCGGTGACGGAAAGTTTCATCCTACTGCATTATTATATGAAAATAAAAAAACAGTATTTTGTTTCAATCCATTTACTTCGAAGTTGGAAGTTTTAACTACGGAATACCTACAGAAAGTTCTACAACGACGTACCGGACAGTTGTCCAAGTTTCTTTCAGCAAATACGGTTGGTATCTTAGTAACGACGAAGCCGGGGCAGAATCAGTCGAAAAAGGCTGAAGAGCTGCGAGAAAGACTGGAACAATCAGGAAAGGAAATATTTGTGTTCATAACCGAGGAAATAAACTTCAGCCAATTGGAAAACTTCAATTTTATCGACGTGTGGATAAATACTGCCTGCCCCAGAATAGTTGAGGATTTTAAGTGTTTGAATCTCGCCGATTTGAAAGAAATTGGGTTTTGACCAATGCCAAAAACTCCCCTCCACCGTCTTTAAAATGGAAACATTTATAAACAAGCCCATTTTCCTAATAGACGGAAAAGGTGTTCTTTTCCATAAAAAAAACAAAGAGGGGTGAATTAAATGGCTGAAGTAATCGCAAAAGTAGGAGTTAAGAAGCAGAAAGGATGGCTCTATTTCTTGGATAAGGCTGGAAATGTCTCCAGAGCTTTGATGAGCAGAGCTGGCAGAAAGAAAGGCAAGACCAAGAAAGAAGTCGTAGCTAAAGTCGGTGTGAAGAAGCAGGGCGGATATCTGTACTTCATTGACGGCAAAGGCAACGTCTGCCGAGCAAAGATGGCTCGAGGAAGAGCTAAGAAAGGCAAGAAGAAATAGATTCTTTAATTTTTTGTTTTTTTAATTCTTATTATTTTTGGGAAAGTTAATATAGTTTGTTAGATTCCTACATTTCATGTGGTCAGCTAAAATCAAATATCAGCACAAAGATTGTGTAACTATGCCTAAAGTGGTTAAGCATCAGATAACGGCTTATGCTGCCCCGGGTAATTCTTTCTCAAAAAATGGAATGATATACAGTACTGGCTTTCTAATGTTGATAGGAGAAGAGAAGAACAAGAAAGCATTCATCAAGGAGTTAAAGAAAGATTCCCGAGTTATAAAAGTAGAGGTAAATCATGATTTGGTGATGTTTGTAGAAAAGCGTTCTGAGAGAGAATATGCCGTTTTCCGCTCTACAGAAATCATGACCTCAAAGCCGATTTATTGTAATCCTGCAGATGGATTTGAATATTGGAATATCTGTGCGTGGAATAAGAAACAGATTCAGCAGTTCATTAAAGAAGTAAGTAAACTTGGCACAATCAAGCTGCTCAGCATCCAAAAGATGAAATTAAATGATTTGTACCATTTTCGCGTTAGTCCGAGGTTAACTTCCAAACAAAAGCAGGCATTAGAACTGGCATTGCAGTTCGGCTACTTTAAGATGCCCCGAGAAGTGGAATTAGATGAATTGGGGAAAAGAATGAAGATTTCCCATCAGGCTTTTTCTGAGCACCTGCGCAAAGCAGAAAGCAAGCTCTTGCCGCATTTAGTGGAAGACTTGGCAAAATAGCTTGCGTAGGCAAGTGATAATTAGATATAATAGTTGATTTGCTATTGGTTATTTGATAAAGTTAATATGTGGTTCTGGTGTGGAGGAAATAAAATGTTAGCAGATATTGTAAAAAAAATGAATGAAAACCAACCCGAAACCGTACATTGGTTTGCAGGAGAAGTTAGAGTATGGTACGATTATCTTACTCCGGATTTCGTTAAAAAATCTCGAGAAGAAGATAATAAACTATTTTACTCAACATTAACCCTCTGTCGTAAAGAATACCAGAAAAAAGCAGTTGTAGTAAGATATTTCTCTGGTATTTTACCTCGATTAAGAGGAGGAATATCGGATATCAAAGAGATTGAGGTCTGTGATTATAATGGCCTATTCTCAATTCAAAGAGAACGCAAAAAATATCCCCTCATGCGACAAAATGAACCTCTTGATGATTCTTACTTAAGATTATACCCTTATGGCGCCTCTTTTATTGATGGATTAGTTTATATGGTTAAAGCTGAAGATAAAAGAAAAAGTCATGCTAGAGATTATATTGGTCTTCCTCATCCATTAATTTGGAATGTTGAAGAAAAGGGCATTATTGGAAGAAAAGAGGGAATAACCGGATTAGCTCCTAGATTAAATGTAGAAATAGTTAATCCTACTTTGTATGTTCCTCTCACTTATGTTCCAAAACAACTATAATTTTATAAAACAGTTGTACTTCTAGCAATCATGCTCGATGAAACAAAACCAGCGCAGAAAGAAGTATCTCCGTTAAACAAAGTGAATGAGCTCTCTGCCCAGGAATGGCTTAAGTTCACCAAGACTTGGTTTATCCACAATCCTCCTCCTCGAAAGAAAGATGAGATTCTGCATCCGGCCAAGTATCCGGAGAAGATGATAGAAGAATTTGTGCGCTTCTTCACTAAAACAGGTGGAGTGGTGTTTGACCCTTTTTTAGGCACTGGCAGCACTTTAATCGCTTGTTATAATTGTCAGAGAAATGGAATTGGAATAGAACTGCAGGATAAATATGCCAAGATTGCTGAAGAGCGAGTTAAGAAGCTGGATTCACAATATCAATTAAGTGCAGAAGGCGGAAGACGCTTATGCAAGCAGGTAGTCATCAAAGGAGATTCTTCGCAAGTTGATAAACTATGGAAAGATTATTCCCTGCCGCAGATAGATTTTGTAATTACTTCTCCTCCCTATGGTATGATGCTGAACAAGAAAGGTCTTGCTTCAAAAGAACGGGAAGAAGAGGGATTGGATACTAATTACAGCGAAGAAAAAGAAGATTTGGGCAATGCTGTAGATTATGAACAGTTCTTATCACGGCTGGTGGATATCTTTATCAAAATAAAACCTTTACTAAAAGAAAATGCTTATCTGGTTGTAATTTTACAGAATTATATGAACAAAGGCGATTATGTTACCTTAGCCTGGGACTTTGCCAAAGAGATGAAGAAGCATTATCAGATGCGCGGAGAAAGAATATGGTGCTTTCATCCCGATACGATTGTGTGGACAAATAAAGGCCCATGTAAAATAAAGGAAGTCAATAAAGGGGATAAAATAGTTACACACAAAGGTAGGATGTCAGAGGTAACTAAACTATTTCAGAGAGACTATTCTGGCAAAATGGTAGGTATAACCGTAAAATGTCTAAATGCAGAGATTATGTGTACTCCTCAACATCGTATTCTGGCAATTAAAAGAAAGTACTGGCCAAATTCTAATGCATTTCAGCCTTTTAGACAAGTAAAAAACAAAACTCCTGAATGGATTGAAGCGAAGAGGTTAAATAAAGGAGATATTTTGCTTTTACCAATACCAAAGCCAAAAATAGAACATGAGGAGGTTATAGATTTAACTCATTACACCATTAAAGAACTACTTTTTTCTAGGGATTACTTTACTACTATGAACCAAGGCGGACAAACAATACTTCCTCGTAAGTTAAAGTTATCCGAAGAATTTTGTCGATTGTCGGGGTACTTCCTGTCAGAGGGGCACGGTTCATCTAATCACTGTTTGAGTATAGCTTCTTGTAATCCAAAACTAAGAGAAGACATTGCGATTTGTTTTAATAAAGTGTTTCCAAAAGTACATTTAAATATAACCCAAAAAGAAGTAATTTGTTATTCTAGATTATTGTCAGATATTTTTTCAAATATGTTTGGATCTTATGCTCACTCCAAAAGTATCCCTCCATTTTTGCTGTTAGCAGAAGAAAAATATCTTGCAGAATTGCTAAAAGGGTTATGGAGAGGAGACGGGCATATTTCTAAAAAAAGAGCAACTTACAAAACAATTTCAGAAAAGTTAGCGGAATCTATTATTTTTATACTGTTACGCTTTAATATATTACCCAATGTACAATACTCTAAAAAGAATGGAATACAACTTTCGTTGAGGGGAGTGAATGTAGAAATGATAGCAAAAATTCTGGGTGTAGATATGATTAAGAATAACAGAGTTAAAGTAAATAATCATTCATGGAAAGATGAGAACTATTTTTACATTCCTATTAGAAAGATAACTTCTAAAGAATACAAAGGAAAAGTATACAATCTTACTGTAAAGCCGGATAACACTTATGTTACATACTCTTTTAGTAGCCATAATTGTCAAGACAATAAAACTTTATATCCTTACGGTTATAGATACAGTTTTGTGCCAAATGTGCATCATCATTATTGTTTGGTGTTTAAGAAGATAGGAGTTAAAGAAAATGTTCCGCAAACTAATTAATTGGTTATTTGGCACTAAAGAAAACAGTAAAAAAAACAATGCACCAAGCTTCTCCTATCTCGAACAATCTGTTCCTAAAGCCTTAATCGATAACTTCATTTCTCAAGCTCAGCAGAAGATAGTTGCCGAAGGCTGGGGCAAACAAGGAAGAAACGTAGAAGTAAAGACAAAAAACTTTGTGCAATGCTGGATAACCGAAGAAGCGTTCAAACAGTTATTGATGAAGAAGAATAAATGGTTCCGCTACAGGGGATTGTACTTCGGGGATGCGGCAGGGGCCGGAGCAGATTTCACCGTAAAGATTAATGGAAAAGAAACTACGGTAGGATTACGAAGCATCAGCCCGGATTCTTTGAATAAATGGAAATCAGTAGCTTATCCTGAAGATCGTTTCATGCACGAGAAAGAGAAGATTGCCGATTATCATGTAGTGTGCTTCCAAGAGAAAGGCAAAGTCAGGCTTTATGGAGCTATTTCTAAACCAGACTTGCTGGCAGAATTGGGAAAAGCCAGAAGCTTGTACAGCAAGAACAATCAGGAGCATTTTAGGACGGTTCCGTTGGATAAGTTTGCATTAAAAAATCTATTGGACTTGATGGAGAAGATGGAGTGAGTTGTTATGAAATAAATCCTCTCTCCTCTATCATGATTAAAAGCTTCACTCTCTACTTTCTACACCAAGTATAATATATTTCCAGAAGAAGTTTTTGTTTATAAGGTAATCCTAACTTTGCAGTATTAAAACTGTAACTGTCAGATATATCGCCATAGAAGTTTTTAAAATTAATCATTGACGGTACGTGGAAAGCTTCGTCGATAGATAATTAGTTCTCGTCAATAAAATCATATATTCTGTAGAATACAAATCTTTATTTACTAGTTGTAGTTACAATG
>JAGVMW010000111.1 GCA_020053615.1 archaeon
ACAGGGAGTTTTCAAAGTTTGTTCTCCCCACCCAAATAGTTGAGGGTAATCAAACCCAATCACCGCAAGCGGTGGGGTATCACAAACAAATGAAAAAATTACACTTTCTTCAGCTGATTCTCAATCTCCTGCAGCTGCGCTTCTAATTCTTCCAATTCAGAATGCTCCGATCTTGGAACTGGCTCTGGTAAAGACCGATTGGAAGCAATAGTAAGGCTTTCGGGCATAACTTCTTCACGACGTTCTGCCACTACTTTTTTAGCTTTCTCTTCTTTGACCGCTTTGCTCTTTAACGTTCCTTTAGGCAAGCATCTTCGCATTTTAGTATCTACCAAAAGAGTTAATGCTCTTGCATCCGCTTTTAGCTTAGAAAATTCAACCAGTTTTTCCTGCTGTAATTTCTTAAATCTATCAAAACCTTGCATAAACATAATTAATTCACGAATAGATTCCAACAAATCTTTACGCAACGCCTGCGGATCACCGATTTGTATCGTAAACTCTGGTTCTCTTGCTGCAGAAGTCGTTTTTAATACCGGCTTAGCTTTAGCACGTTTCATTTTTAATAGTTCTCAGGCTCGTTCAACGAATGCTCCACAAAATCTATCTTCTTCTCCACTTCGTTTAGATTATTGTGCCACTGTTCAAGCTGATGGTCTTCTTCATTCTTAAGCTCGTTAACTTTATTGAGTGTTTCTTTAGCTTCATCCAGCTTATTTCGAGCTAAACGAATCAGGTTCAAAACCTCTTGATAATCTTCAACTTTAACAAAAACAGGCATATGTTCCATTTTATTCCCCCGAATATTTGAATAATGTTTTATCTACGCGCTGCAACTTATCGTGCAATGCTTTAAGATCTTTCTTAAGCTTCTCAAAATGATGTTCCTCATTATACTCCGAAGTTTCTAAATGATTATTAACCTGCTGTAATTTGATACAATCATACTTTAATGTGTCTACTTCCCACAATATTTTCTCATACAAGTTGACTTTAAGATAAATCGGCTTTTTAACTGCGGGGGGTGCAACCGACTCAACTTCCTGCTCCCCAAATGTAGACATCATTGATCTAGGCGAAGCTCTTTTGCCTACCGGTTCAGGAGGATTAAATACCTGATCAAATCCAGCCGCAGCTTGCAAGTGTTCCGGCTCTATCAGCGTATCTTTTCCAAATTTTTTAGAGAACTGAAACGTCTTTTCATCAAAAGGTCTGCTTCCAGGCAGCGGAATCTTAGGCTGCACTTTTTTTGTTCCAAATAACCATCCAAATCCCATAGTAATCACCACTAAACGGAGAGGGTTTAAAAACTTTGTTTAGTATTTCCAAATAGTAAAAACAGAAATTATATATTCTCCAGCGATTTTTTAACTATAAATGGGGTGGAAAAAGGGGTTTGGGATCTATTTTGTACTTATTATACTAGGCGTTACGACTGTTTTCGCTCAAGTTATAATCAATGAAATCATGTATGATGCTCCTGGAACAGATACTAAACATGAATGGATTGAGATATATAATAAAGGCAACGAGCCAATTAACTTGAGTGGATGGAAGCTAAAAGAAGGAGGAACTAACCACAATTTAGCTTTGATGAAAGGAACTCCAATATTAATTTCCGAAAATTATGCCGTAATCGCTGATGACACCACTACTTTTCTGATTGATTTTCCATCGTTTAACTCAACTTTGTTTGATTCTGCGTTTACCTCTGGATTAAGCAATAGTGGAGAAGAACTAGCGATGATGGATGGAACTGGAACCGTTTCCTTCGCTCTAACTTACCTTCCTCTTCCATTAGCTTCAGGAAAAGGATACACTTTGTGTTTAGTTGGCAGTTTATGGAAAGAATGCCTGCCAACTCCTGGAAGCGAAAATATTTTCAATAATTCCATTACTAATACTTCCCTCCCAAACGAAACCATTTCTAAAATTAAAGTGATACTTACCACTAGTATTCCCAAAGCAACTTATACTGGAACGCTTTACGATGATCTGTTTAAGATTGAATTAAAAGGAAAAGAAAATTGCTCTGCTAAAAAAGATAATATTACCGTAGAGTACACCATTTCCGAAGAAGTTAACTCTGAAGGAACGTTCACCAAAGAAGTAGGATGCAGTGGCTCTTCTTCTACTGGCAAGTTCACTACAACCGTAGCTGGAAAGTATGAACTGTGCGGAAAAGTGATTAATTCTACCATTATGAACGCAGATTTGTCTTCTAGCTCAATCTGTTCAGAATTTGAAGTTATCGATACTTATTCTTTAGAATGTGATGTTGCTGTGGGCATCTCACTATCGGATAAACTGCTCTTTGCTCAAGGTGAGCCAGTAGAGTTTACTCCTTCGGTAACCAATGAATCATTTCCGTTTACTATAGAATACTGGATTGAAGATTTATTTGGGCAGATAGTAAAAACAAGATATAATACCACCAATACGAATAAAAAATCGTGGAAAGCAAATATTGAGGAAGAAGATAGAGTATTGTGGATTAAAGCCAAAGTTTATCCGATGTGCAAAGATGTTAACGAAGGAGACAATTTAGCGCAAAAAATGATAATTGTTACTAATGAAGATTCCAATTTAGTTAGTGCAGCTGCGGAAGGGGACAGCAGTAATTCCAGCGTTAAAGATAGCGATTCCTCCGTATCTATTACCAAAGTAACTCCTACTGATGCAAAAATGGGAGACATAATAAAAACTGATGTAGAAATCTACAAAGGAAATACGTTAAAGTATTCGGTATCAGCATGGGTAGACAAAGATGGCAAAGAAATCAGTGAGAAAACTAAAGTAAACTTGTACACTAAATATTCCAAGTATAAATTATCGCTGCCGATTAAATTAGATGATAATTGCAACCTAAAAGAAGGAAAAGCTAAGGTGATGATAGAAGGATTGGGAGATACTGACGAAGAGACAATTTCGGTTTCCGTTGATGAAAAGCAATGCGGAAGTGAAGCTAAGAAAACTGCTTCTCAGAAAGTATCGGCAACTAAAACAACTGCTACTAAATCGAGTTCTGCCCAGCTATCGGCGAAGTTCGTAGGCTTGCCTTCGGTAGTGTTGCCTTCAGAACCGATAGAAGTTAAAGTTAAGTTTATCGGAGATGAAGAATCGCATGGGATCAAAGTATGGAGTTACGTTTATCGTGGAAGCAAGTGTTATTCTTGTGGTGAAAAAGAAAGAGAGGATAATGCTAAAGAAGTGAAGCTGAATTCAGGAGAAGAGAAAGAAGTATCGTTCTGGCTGAACTTAGACGAAGAAATCGAAGAAGGAGAGTACAAAGTCAAAGTAAAATGGATAAAAGACGCACAGAAGACCGAGCACGAACTGACTGGAGATGTTTATGTAAATGTACCGGAAGAGAAAGTCGAAAAACAAGAAACATCATTACTTACATTAAGTACAACTAAAACAAACAACAAAGAGATAGAAACATCTTCTTCTAATAGAACCTTAATCGGAGCTGGATTTGTAGCGTATGAATCCAGCACAGAAAGGGCCAAGAATCTCATTCCATATATTTTAGTTATTGTGCTGGGATTAGTATGTGTGGTAGTGGTTATGGGAAGGAAGTGAGTAACCCAATTTATCGCTTCCACCCCATAAATTCGACTGCGGTCTCATAATAGTAAATCAAGTGGCGTCTTTCGGACTTTCTTGATTGACTATAATCTCAAATACGTTTGATATACAACTTCGCATTTGAGAGGCACAGTCCGTTTTGTGAGTGATAGCACCATATCCACCTGAAAACAAGGACGGCTTTGCCGTCCTGTTTTCATTTAATGAGATGCAACTATCGCAT
>JAGVMW010000170.1 GCA_020053615.1 archaeon
CATTGTAACTACAACTAGTAAATAAAGATTTGTATTCTACAGAATATATGATTTTATTGACGAGAACTAATTATCTATCGACGAAGCTTTCCACGTACAGAGAGGGATTACATTTATATACTTTATTCTTTCTTTGACCATAAATATTAATTGATATAACCAATTTGTTTAGCATCTTCGAAATCTTTGATGCGAAATCGCAGGTGCTGCGTCCCCGGATGGGGCTTCCCCCCGCTACGCACTCGCTGTGTTTAACCGTTAAGATTTCGACTTGATGATGCTAAACAAATACATATAACCAGAGGTGTTTAAAATGCTAGATATTAACTTTGTACGGAAAGCTCCAGATGCGGTAAAAGCATCCGAAAAGAGGCGTCATCATGATATAAAAGCAGTAGATAAAGTGCTGGAGCTAGATGAACAATGGAAAAGAGAGCTGAAAGTTGTGGAAGAGTTAAAACATAAGCGTAATGTAGTTTCTGAAGAGATTAACCAAGCTAAGAAGAATAAAAAAGAAGAATTAGCCCAAAAGAAAATCAAAGAGATGCGGGAAGTAGTTGAGAATATCAAAAATAGTGAAGAAAAAGTAAACCAATTATTGGAAGATAGAACCAGAACCCTCAAACAATTGGGGAATATATTACATGCTTCGGTTCCAGATGGTAAAGATGACAGCGAAAATAAAGTAATTAAGATTATTGGTAAAGTTACCAAATTTGAATTCCCAATCAAAGACCATATTGAATTAGGGGTGGAATTAGATTTGATTGACTTAGATACGGCAGCTAAAACTTCCGGAGCAAGATTTTATTATTTGAAGAATGAAGCGGTGTTATTAAGCTTGGCTTTACAAAGATTTGCTATGGACCGCTTATTGAAAAAAGGCTACACCCTTATTCAAACACCTTATATGTTAAATAAAGCGGCATTGGAAGGAGGAGTTAATTTATCTGAGTTCCAAGACACCATTTACAAGATTGAGAATGAAGACTTGTATTTGATAGGCACTTCTGAACATCCTTTAGTCGCTTTGAAAAAAGATTCAGTGTTAGATGAAAAAGAATTGCCGTTGAAAATCTGCGGCGTTAGCGCTTGTTTCAGAAAAGAATTAGGTGCTCATGGCCGGGATGATAAAGGCATCTTTAGAGTACATCAATTCAATAAAGTTGAGCAAATAGTTTACTGCAAACCGGAAGATTCCTACAAGTTCTTTGAGGAATTACAAAAAAATTCGGAAGAAATGTTCAAAGAGCTGGAACTTCCTTTCCGAGTGGTACAGATTTGTACTGGCGATATTGGAAATAAACAGGCATTGCAGTATGACATCGAAGCATGGATGCCGGGACAGAACGGAAAACAGGGCAGCTATCGAGAAGTAACTTCCTGCTCCAATTGTACCGAGTATCAGGCGGTTACTTTAAACACTAAGTTCCTGCGCCAGAATGGAGAAAAAGAATACTTGCACATATTGAATAACACAGCTTTAACTGATACCAGACCAATTGTAGCTATTTTAGAGAACTTCCAGACCAAGAACGGAACGGTAAAGATTCCCAAAGCATTGTGGCCGTATATGAACGGGATTAAGGAGATAAAAAGGAAGTAGGTCGAGTAACTATATATTATTTTATTTTTTATTTAGTGCTTAAACAATACAATTTTTTATAAACCCTCACTTACTTGTACTTCTGTGAACCTCCAGCACGTTAAATATAAAGACATCGAACAGCTTCCCAATATCCAGATAAAAAAAGATTTCAAGAAAGATTTTCAGGGAAGCTCTCCATCAATATTTATCGGCAGGCAAGGCTATCCACAGGTAAACATCGGCTTTCTTAGTCCGCAATTCGGTGGAGATACTTCTCATTATGATTCGCCAAAACTATGGAGCAGGGGCAAGTTTGGGATAGGTACCATTGCCAGCATGCGCTACGGCTTGGTTAATTCACGAGCTAAATGGAATGTTAAAGAAGTGCATAAGCAGAACCAGTTATTGGAGATTTGTAAAGAAGTAGGTATGGCTTCCAATTCAGTAGAGTTAGAGGTTAATCTAAAAGATCAGCCGAAACTTAATTTTCAACCGGAAAAAGAGATAATTCCCTTTGGGCCGCAGGGAGAAGTAAGAAATGCCCGAGTTACGGCTAATCCTAAAGTTGATTCTCGAGTAGAGAGAATTGTTTCAGATACTGATTTGAGAGCAGTAGAAGGAGTATTAAGCCTGTATCGCAAAGGCTTTGAAGAGAATTTTCTGACTAAATTACTTTCTTCGGGAAATATGGGATTAACTGCTAATAGAAAATTAGTGCCAACTCGTTGGTCAATTACTGCAGTTGATGATACGGTCGGAAAAAAATTGATTACTACTGTAAAAGACTTTCCTACGGGAGAATTTCAAGTATATTTTGGCGGAGGCTGGGGGAATTATTATTTGATATTATTTTTTCCGGAAGTGTGGAGTTTTGAATTGTTTGAAATGTATTTAGAACATAAAATCAATCCGTGGAGCAAAGCCGGAAACTTTTATTCAACTGATTATGAAGATTATTCAGGGAGAAAGAGCTATGCGGAAGAATGTGCTGGCGGCTACTATGCCTGCAGGTTAGGTGTACTGGATAAATTAAATGAGCTTAAACGGCAGGGCTCAGTGTTAGTGTTTAGATTCATTACGCCAGAATATAATATTCCCCTAGGAGTATGGGTGTGCCGGGAAGCTACCCGTAAGAGCATGAATGAAAAGCCGTTGACGTTTGGTTCGCAGGAATTGATGGTGAAATATGCGAAAGAATTCATCAAGAATAAGTTCGGGTTTGAATTGGAGCTGCTGCTAAGCCAGAGTAAGCTGTTGAAAGAGAAGAAAGTGCAGAGGAGGTTGGGGGAATTCCACAACACATAAATACCTCCTATAATTATATCTCACAAAATGCAAGAATACGACCACATAGCTCGACAATTTCGTCAAAAAGAGATTAATTCAGGTATATTTATTGAGGGATGCATAGCCCTTGCCATTGCCGCTTTAGTCGGCGTTACATATTGTTCTTACACGACTAAAAATTCTGCTAAAGATACCAAAGTTGCTCGTGTGGGCATAGAAGAAGTAATAGATGGAGATGGAATTGTTAACAGAAAGAAGCCATGGATAACCATTCCCGAACATGAACGATGTTTGTACCTGCCAGAACTGCAGGAATATACACTTAATATTGGAGATAAATTAAAATCAGTTCGATGGGAAAATACTCCTGAGGATAAATGCGATATACTAAAATTAGAAAGATAAATATCTGCTCATTCTACCACCACAATTCATATAAACCGTAATTCTATCTTGACTTTATGAAATACGCTCACCTCGCAGACCTGCACCTAGGCTCGTGGAGAGATGAAAAGATGCGCGACTTATCCACACAAGCGTTTCTGAAAGCTATTGCGCAATGCCTAGCACAGCAAGTTGATTTTATCCTCTTCTCCGGAGATTTGTTTAATACGTCTCTGCCATCTTTAGATACGCTTAAGATTGTAACTAAGACGTTGAAAGAAGTGCAAGAGAAGAATATCCCTCTGTATGCAATAGCCGGATCGCATGATTTCTCCCCCAGCGGAAAAACTATGTTAGATGTGCTGGAGAATGCCGGATTATTAATTAATGTGTGCAAAGGTTACGTAAATCCAGAAACACAACAGCTACACTTAAAATTCACTCAAGATAAGAAAACCGGAGCTAAACTAACTGGAATGTTAGGTAAGAAAGGCTTATTGGATAAAGTGTATTATCAAAATTTACATTTGGAAGATTTAGAACAGGAAGACGGATATAAAATATTTCTGTTCCACACCACACTATCTGAATTAAAGCCCAAACATTTAGAAAAGCTGGAATCGCAACCACTTTCTTTTCTGCCAAAGAATTTCAATTATTATGCCGGCGGACATATTCATCATCCTACGTTAGTAGAACAAGAAGGATATGGGACTTTAACTTATCCCGGAGCGTTGTTTCCAAATAACTTTTCTGAATTAGAGCAGTATGGAAAAGGGGGATATTATTTAATCACGGTTGATGCAGGAGAGCAAAAAGTTGATTGGGTTCAGTTAGATATGATAAAACACCACAAACTGATACTGAACTGTGCGCATAAAACTCCGGATACAGTAACTACGGCGGTAATTGAACATTTTTATAATTTAGATTTAACTGATACTTTGATTACTATTCGGCTTAACGGAGCGTTAGAAAGCGGAAGAACGGCAGATATTGATTTTAAGAGAATCTTTGAACAGCTTTATTCCCAGAGGGCATATTTTGTGATGAAGAATACATCAGGGTTAGAAGCAGAAGAATTTGAAGAGATAAAAATATCTTCAGCTGATTCCGAGCAGGTGGAAGAACAGCTCATTCGAGAGCATTTAGGACAGGTGAAATTATTCGAAGTAGAAACAGAGTTTAATTTGACCAAAGCGCTTCTGTCAGTGCTGAATACCACCAAACTTGAAGGAGAAACTGTAGCTGATTTTCAGAAACGGGTGGGAGAAGAAGTAGGGAGAGTGTTGATGGTAAGTTGAGTATACCTTGCTCTGTTGCATAAATAAATCCTGATTTTTTTGCCTTGCAACTCTGCCTATGCTTCAACTCTTATTTTAGCATAGTTGCTCATTGCATCATATGCCC
>JAGVMW010000147.1 GCA_020053615.1 archaeon
ATGCGATAGTTGCATCTCATTAAATGAAAACAGGACGGCAAAGCCGTCCTTGTTTTCAGGTGGATATGGTGCTATCACTCACAAAACGGACTGTGCCTCAGTTTAAGTAATTTTATATACTCCTAAAAAATCCTTTCCTAAAATGGTGACTTTCGGCTCCGGCTCCAATTATTACATGCCGATGGATAGAGAATATGGCATTGCTCCCACTAAACCTAGCGATACCAATGATGTGGGGGTTAATATTGGAGATATCGGTACGACTTTAGCTTTAGGACCTATTCCAAACATTCCTACAGTTGGAGCTAAGCTCAGAACTGGAACTAAAGTTGGAGAAATAGTTTTTATGGGGGCGCATAAAGGATCTCCCCAAGGGCATACTCCAGAAATGTATGGTGAAATGCAGCGTCAAGCGCTACGAGAAATGCAGAAAGCTAACGAGGTTCATTTTACCACCCATGCTACGGTGGGGGTATATGGTATGGCTGGAATGGATCAACAGGGTAATTTCTCTCGGCATGCTAAAAGAGCAGCAGTAGATGAAATCAAGAGAGCTATCGACTTCGCTGCTGATGTAGCTCGAGGTGGTTCGGTAGTAGTACACACGGGAGAATTTCAACGTGCAATGGTAGAAGCAGATTGGAATAAAGATCAAAAATTCAAAATGTTTGAAAAAGAAGAAGAAGTCAGCTCGTTTAAAGTAGTTGATACCAGAACCGGTGGAGTGATACAAGAAGCGAGAAAAAATAGAAATGTTCCCCGGCCATTGTGGAAAAAATATGATGAGGGAGATGAATTCTGGGAAAAAAACAATGGGAAAATATATGTTGATAAAAGCGGCGCTGAAGTAAAGAAAGGTGATTATATTGATTATTGGGGAAACAAAGTAGAAAGGATTGAGCGTGTTCCCCGTTATGATTCTAAAGAAGGAAGATTTCTTACTCGTGAAGTTGGCTGGGAAGAATTATGTAAAGATGCTCAAGAGATGACTGAAGAAGCAAAGGCTACGTGGGAGAAATGGAAGCGCGGTGAAATATCAGACGAAAAATTTAAAGAGGGTCCTTGGGTCAGGTTTGAAAAAGCGAATTCGGTAAAAGAGATAGAAGTTAGGCCGGAAGAAGCTTACATTATCACTACATTAGAAAATAATGCCGGAAACAGCCGAGGATGGGCTCATCATTATGGGGGAAACTTTGATGAGCATGTCAAACGGCGTGAAAAGATTCTAAAAGCATTAGAATTATATGAACAAATTGAAAGCGCAACTAGTGAAGAAGAAAAATGGAAGTTAAAACAGACTGTTCGTAGTATTGCTCCTGGATTAGTGCCTGAAGATACTCAAATGCCGGCAGAAATTTTGAGAGATACATTAAAAGAAATAGACCGTCAAATAAGATCCTCTCGTGAATCTTCGGCATCGCAATGGTCGCAGGCGCATGAGCAGATGGAAACTATGAAATATGTAGAAAGCGCTGAAACTTATGCCCTTAAAGAATCTTATGGCGCCTATGCCGATGCCGGAATCCAAGCCATGAGAAGAAGTATGGATTTAGAAAAGCAAGGAAAGCTCAAACAACCGGTTTTTATTTCTATGGAAAATCTTTATCCCGAAACTTATGGAGCTCATCCGGATGAGTTAATTAAATTGATAAAAGGCAGTCAGGAAAAGATGGCTGAAGTTTTACAAAAAAAATATAAAATGTCTGAAGAAGAGGCGCATAAAAGAGCTCAAGATCATATCGGAGCAACTTTTGATACTGGTCATTTCAATATGTGGAGAAAGTATTTCCAAAATGACCCCAATAAAACTCTTGAACAAAATGATAAAGTATTCAATCAATGGTTCTTAAATCAAGTGGAAAATCTAGCTAAGTCGGGAGTAGTCAAGCATCTGCATCTGGTAGATAATTACGGTTATCAAGACGAGCATCTTGCTCCAGGACAGGGAAATACTCCAGTTAAAGAAGCAATTCAAATCTTTAAGAAATATGGGTTTAAGGGAGAGATGATAGTAGAAGCGGGTGCAGATTATAGCACTGATTCCTCTGGATTTCAAACCATGGCTAAAGCATGGAAATATTTTGGAAATCCAGTATATGGTGGAGGAACTTCTGGTGGAGTGCAGGAAAAGCGCTGGGGTCAGGTACAGTATGGATACTTCGGACAAATACAACCGCCGTACTTTACAGTTGGCTCTTATGCTCCATCAGAAGATTGGACAGTGTGGAGCGGGACACCGTTGGAGTAGAGATATCTCAAAAACAATCGTATGTGCATAGCATCATAAAGTCGACCTGCTGGTCTTCTAATCTCAAATACCAAATCGCATTTGAGATAAAGTCAAAATTCTTTTGATAATGCTGGCGAGAGCGGTAAAGGGAAGGCTCCTACGGAGATGCGACTCCCTACGATTAATTCTGCAAGGATTTCGAAGTGTGAGCGCACTCACATTATGAGACCGCAGTCGAATTTAATGCTATGCACATACAAACAATCTTAAGCCTGAATGAGAATGTTCTTTTTCAGGTAGTTGATGTTATTTTTTTGCAATATCTCTTCAAACTCCGAAGATTTTGCGATAGGAATCTGTACTGTTCCAGGAGATAGCCATTTTCCATTCATTTTCTTTAGAATTCCCTGACCCTGTCTGCCATTCAAGAGGTAATTAAACTTTACTTTGGAGGTGTGAGATTTATCTTTCAAACTATAAATGAACAAAGAAGAGGCATAAAATCCCAATCTTTCTGCAAGAGGATGACCATCAAAGAGGCTAATTCCTTCTAAGAATAATCCGGAGCGGGCAAAGAATTCCTCTTGGAACAATTCCTCCCAGAGGATGCCTTTTAAATCTATTTTTGTGGTTAAGGTTATTCTCTTCTTAATCTGCTGTAATTTATCTAGCCTTTCTCTCAGAGAGCCACTGCGGAAAATTACAGCAATATCAAGGTCATTAGGTTTTATTTTTCCTTTGACTGTCGAGCCATAAATTACAATGTCAAACACATTTTTATCTTTCTTTTCTGCGCTTAATTCTTTCTGTAATTGCTTTAGCATCTTCTTTCAGGACCTCCACTGCTTCATGGCTCATTTTTCGTGAGTAACTATCTTGATAAAACGGAAAGTCCCGGTCCAAGATTTCATAAATCGCCGGGTACTTCTGCTGAACTATCCTAAATCGGTCAGAATGGGAAGAGGGAGCCATTCCCTCGTTTTGGAGAAGAAAAAGGTCTACCGCGGCACAGATTGCTTTGAAGAAGAGAGTAGCGGCGACATTGTACTTTTTCTCTGCTAAAGCTCTCTCTGCAGATTGCAGGTATTCTTCTACATTATCAAAAAGTATTTCCTCTTTTCCAGTCATTTTAATAGTACAACTAAATCGATATATTTAAGCTTTTCTGTTGATTTGTACAACTTGGTTGGATAGTACAACAAAGAGAACAACTTTACAGGTATTTGTTTAATTGTACAACGGGGTTTAATCGGACAATATTCTTTATCCCAAAGGCCAATTATACTCATATCTAAAAAGCCGATTTAATCCAGAGAGCAACTTCTATCCCCATCAAAAAACCTCGCTTTCGGCGAGGAAGAAGGTGTTGATGTTTTAGAACGTCTAAGGTGTATAGGAGGTAAAAGACGTTTATACCAGTAGATAGTTCCCGCTTCTTTATATACTTCGGGAATGAGCAGTCTAGAAAGGGGCTAAAGAAGGCTGCCATAGAAAAAAACTCCATAAGCTTTTTAAAGCCCAAGTGTATTTTGTTACTTTAAAGTATAGATAAGAGTAATGATATACTTTAGTACTTATCTATATTAGAAATGCGTATAATTTTATATCAACGCATTTCTTTATAAATTACTAATAAAAAATAATCGTGAGGGTGGTCCATAATGTATCAATTGTTTTTTACTCCGAGTTGGTTTAACGGCTATGATTTATTGTTTGAAGGAATAAGTTTGCTCGTAGCCTTGCTGATAGCCAGCTACAGCTGGAAACTGTATAAAGTCAGCCATGAGAATCGTTATGGTTATTTCTCATTTGCATTTATTCTAATTGGGTTAAGCTTAGCTGTAAAGATGTTTACTTTTGAAGTATTATATTCTAGTCCATTGCGAGATGGAGTCGTTCAAGTTTTAGGACCGGCAGTAGGACAGGGATTGCAATTTGCTGATTTATTCTATCGCGCAGCATTTTTCCTGCAGATGGTAGTAATGCTGGGAGCATGGCTGTTAATCTATTTCATCTCTCAGAAATCCAGAGAAAGATTATCCAAATATTACGAAGTTAGCCAGATGGCTTTATTCGTTTATCTAATCTTGTTGATTTCCATTGTAGGCAATTTCAAGTATTTTGTGTTTTACCTTACCAGTATAGTCCTCTTAGGAATGACTGTATTGAATTATTACAAAAATTACCTGAATACTGATAAAAATCCTAATGCGTGGAGAGTTATGGTGGCATTTATGTTTATTATGTTAAGCAACATGGCGTTTGTGTTTGTGTTCAAATGGAGTGCGATGTATGCTTTAGGAGAAATCTTGTTGTTGATGGGATTCTTGCTCCTGCTGCATGCGTATAGGAGAGTAACTCGGGGATAAAAAATGGGAGCAAGACGTTCACGATTAGAACTGGTGTTTGACATACTTTTATCTATCCAGAATAAAGGTGGAACTATCAAGCCTACTCATTTAATGTACAAGTCTAATCTATCTCATAAGTTGCTCAATCAGTATATGGATGAATTACTGCAGAAACAGCTGATAATTATCAATGAAGAATTTCATAAAAAGAGGAAAAGTCCATCTAAAGTAATAACGCTGACGGAGAAAGGCTCAGTGTTTTTGGCTGAATATAGAAGGATGCGAGAGTTTACGGATGCGTTTGGGTTATAGATGTTTAAGGGGTTTAAAAAATGTCTAATATAAAATCATTAGAGGAACTTACTTTTAATGAAGCAGGGAAAATTGTGGACGGTAATGGAAAAGAGGTCACTGCCACACCAATTGGAGTTCCGGTAGTTATTCAGGTTAATTATAGGGCTAGGTATGAAAGAGATGAACAGAATGATAACTACGAGATTAAAATTTGGAAAAGTGCTCCGGACAGCGCAAATGCTTACATGAAAGGAGAGTTGAGAAGCGCTGCGGTGGTTAGAGGACCATATTGGGATGACTTACCAGTACAATTTTACTGGATTTAATGGAAAATAGGTGGATTTCAACATGGGACTATTTAACAGTAAAGAGGAAAAAGAACGAGAGCGTTCGCTAGATGCAAGAGTAAAAGGGTGGAACTTATTTCCTGGAAACTTAGAAGAATTTAATCAACTTAAAGGGGTAGAACATATGATTATGGATATTGACTCACCACAAAAATATGTTTCTCAACAGTGGAATAACTATCGTGAAATGTGCCATCGTCTAGTAGAAGAAGGATGTGTAGCGTTAATTCATTATGTTCCGTCTCAGAGAGTTACAGTTATCACGGAAATGTGTGTAGAAATCGGCGGATACGGCGTTCCGGTGAAGAGGACTCTTTTTAATCTTCGGCATACGCATGTTTAATCATCTCCAAAAGTTGGAATCTCTCCCAAAATTCTAATTTTATCCCCGCTCTTTCTGCGGGTG
>JAGVMW010000118.1 GCA_020053615.1 archaeon
ATGCGATAGTTGCATCTCATTAAATGAAAACAGGACGGCAAAGCCGTCCTTGTTTTCAGGTGGATATGGTGCTATCACTCACAAAACGGACTGTGCCGACCACAATTTAACAAAAAGGCAACATCCTAGATTAGAACAAAAATAAGACAAAAAAAAGTTAACAATTCCTAAAACTTATCTTAGCACGTCATCAATAGGCTTCTTGCCTTTGAGCTGCTTAACCGGTGTTCCAGCTTTAGCTTCTTTCGCCAAAGCCACCAAATCTACGCCTTGGTCTTTAAGCTCTTTAATGTGCATCTGCATCAACTGCTCTACTATCTGCAATATCCGCATCAACTCCTCGCGCTCTTTAGTTAAAGTAGCTAGGGAGCCTTTATGAAATCCAACTTTCTCGTCTTTCGACATTTCTTTTGCCATAAGCTGAATTTAACGACAAAGTTTATTAAGGTTTTGCTTATTATTTAGAGTAAGATGAGCTTCCTGGGAAAACTAGCGTTTTGGAAAAAAGAGGATGATTTCGGGTTTGACCATTTAGTAAATCAAGATATGGCGCATCCTGGAACTGATGCAAATAATCCCTTTGGGACCAATCTGGGGCAGGAAACACATTCTGATCCTTTACTTACAGAACCAACTTCTAGCTTTCCTAGTGCAGAAAGTCCAACTTCAGTCTTTCCTGCACAACGTTCACCAATCTATCCGCAGCAATCAACAGCACCGATTCCTAACCCATTAAATAACATGCAATCTTCCAACCGTGACTTGGAATTATTAAACACTAAATTAGAAAATATCCGATTAATGTTAAACTCTATCGACCAAAGATTAGCTAATTTAGAGAAAGGCGAACACAAACCGCCGGCAAGATTATGGTAACTGATTTCTTAAGGAGACACAAGTTTGAATTGATTTTTGGAGCAATTACACTATTAATTATCGGATTGGACCAATTATTGAAATATATTATCTTACTCTCAACTCCGTCAATCAACATCGGAATTCTAACTATTCATCTGGTTCAAAATACCGGAGCAGGATTTGGGATACTAAAGAATCAAACTTTATTATTGGGAATCATATCGTTATGTGTAGCGTTAGCCGTATTATTCAACTACCACAAAATACAGAAAGAATACTTACTGCAAGTGTTATGGGGAACCTTCTTTGGAGGAGTTATAGGTAATTTAATTGACCGCTTGTTTAGAAAAGTAGTTATCGATTTTATAGACTTTGGTTTCTGGCCGGCATTTAACGTCGCTGATGCAGCGATAACCATAAGTGTGATTGGGTTGGTTATTTATTATTGGAAGAAAGAATAAGAAATAAATTTACTGCACACAATCATGCGCCTTGAATCCTTTCTCCCGTGCCTCTTCCTTGGTGTTGAACCACACCTGCCGGGCTTTGCGAATCTTCTTCGCCCAGTCGCAAAATAATGCCTCAAAACCAAAAACTTTAAATATATGGCTAGAAACCATAGCATTATGGCTTATGATGGATAAAGACAAATGGAAAAAGACAACCTGCTATCGCTACTAATTGAAAACAAAGAAGAGAGATATACTATCCGCAAGTTAGCCCTGCTTAGAAAAATAAACTATAAATCTGCCTATCTAGCTTTACGAGGATTAGAACAAGAAAAATTAGCCCTGTTGGAGAAAGTAGGCAATTGCACTCTCTGCCGTTTTACAGGTAATTTCAGCCCTCGGATTTACACTGTAGAACACTCCCGCCGAGAGAAATTGCTTCGAAACAAGAACTTTTTGGTATTGTACAATCGCCTGAAGAAAATTACTTTCCCATTTATTGTTATTCTGTTTGGCTCATGGGCAAAAAAAACTGCCAAAAAAGGTTCGGATATCGACTTACTTATAATCACTGAACACCATGAAGTAGAAAACACACTGAGATTGGTTCCCTTGCCTTTGCATCTAACTAGCATTACTTATACCGAATTCCTCGCTATGGCCAAAAGCAAAGAATTTACTGTGGTTTCAGAAGCTTTAAAAAAGAACATAATTTTAATAGGGATAGAAGAGTATTATCGTTTGGTGCAAAATGCTGGATGAGAACAGAATCAAAGAAGCAGAGGGAAATGTCCGCCGATACTTAGAAGAGGGTTTGCTCAAAAAAGAGAAAGTTCCGCCAATTATACAAAATACATTTTTACACAACGCCCAAGAGAGCTCTTCAGTTGCTGAATATCTTGTTCCTAAATCTGATTTTTGGGTAATCATCGCCTCATATTACTCCATGTTTTACGCTACTAACGCTGTATTGTGCAAGTTAGGCTACAAAGTAGGAGATAAAATAAGTCACAAAGTAACTGCTGATGCATTAATTGTCATGGTGAGAAATAAACTAAAAAAGAGCCTCTTGGAAGATTTCGAAGAAGCACAAGACGAAGCTTTGGCAGGGATTAAAGCAGAAGAGATTATAAAATCATTCGACTGGGAGAGGGATAAAAGAGGAAGAGTCCAATATGATATGACTGAGGTAGTAAAAAAATGTCGGGCTGAAATTTCGTTGGGGGGGGCAAGTACATTCTTATTCGAAATGGAAAAGTTGCTGGTTTAACTCACACAATCATGCGCCTTGAACCCTTTCTCCCATGCCTCTTCCTTGGTGTTGAACCACACCTGCCGGGCTTTGCGAATCTTCTTCGCCCAGTCGCACTTTGGCTCATGATACACATTACCAGATTTGCTGGCGATATATTTTCCGGGAGTAAACTTAGCTGTAGCTTTTTGAGCTTCACCCTTCGGCTCTTCTTTAACCACAGGAGTAGCTTTCTTTTCTTGAGTATCAAATACTACGCTATGCGGTTCACCCGCCCCAGGAGCTTTGGGTTTGGGAGATGCGGCAGCCCGCGGGATACTGGAAATAAAACCCACCACCCCTAATACCAGCAGAATAATGCTTAATTCCCGCGTAACATACCACATCAACACTAAATTGATTAAATACAGCACAAACACTCCAAACCATACCCTCTCTCCCCACGCCCGCGCATATCCAATGCAGCCGGCTACGGACATCGCCAATAAAACTAAAAAACCTAACAATTCCAGACGGAAGAAATTTCCGCCGGCATTAATCAGCACTTTAATCAGCCCAAATAATAAAACAACTAATAACAGGGCATAAAAGAATAATTTTCCAAAAGATTTGTCATTTGCCATGGATTCTTCGGGTGGCGGAGATTATATAAGCATTTCTATCTTCTGTTTGTTATAATGAGAAATAAGATTGAATAAAGTGATATCCTAAAATGAAAACTCCCAATCGCCCAAAGGGGTGGGGTATCACAAACAAATCAAAACTCGTTCTCAATATTTTTCAAATACCCTTTCTTCCTTAAGAATTCTACTTCACCTTTGCTGCGATATTTATGCACCACGTCGCCTTTGTCATCTCCGCCCAATTCCCAGGGCTCAATTATCACTACATCATTATCTCTTACCCATAATGCCCGTCTCAACCTGCCGGGAATGCGACAGATTCTTTCTTTTCCATCCAGACATAGAACTCTCATCCGGCTTCCGCCCAATCTTTGCTGCACAATTCCCAAAACTTCTTTTCCTTGCGGTATTCTAACTCGAATTAACTGTTCTTCGCCGGAATTGTTATTATTATTTTTATTCTCCATTACTCACATTCAAACGGCACTTTATTTATAAAACTTTGGAGAGATTGGCACAGTCCAAAAAGTGAGTGATAGCACCATTATCACCACTGCCCAGAAAAATCGAGAGTGATTTTCTGGGCTGAGATGCGATAGTTGCATCTCA
>JAGVMW010000084.1 GCA_020053615.1 archaeon
GAAACATTCAGAACCTTTCTTATATCATTAATATTTTCTAAACCAGCGTGAGTTTTGATCTGTTATATATAGTTGTCTTTTCTCGCTCCAATAAAATGGAATCGAATCTAGAATACGAATTGATGCATAAAGAGAATCCTTCAAAGATTTTCCTGTCGTAAAACGATATTCATAATAATCGGGAAATTTATCGTTGTTAATGTTTGCCAATGTTCTTTTGTGCACTAGGGCTAAATACGTTTCCATAAGATGAGGTGGTTTTCTCCATCCATCTGTTAGAAAGAAATTATAATTCCTATGACCCGAAATAATACCATCTTCAAAATTCAGCTCAACATAATTCATGTTCTTAGCTTTCCAATTCTTGATCGTCATACTATTAAATCCACCATGAATCGGAACCTCTGATTCCCAAACCCTGTTAAACTCTCCGTCCCTACATTCAAATAGCGTTAACCAGAAAAATGCTGTACCGAGTTTTGTGCTATCGAGATTAATGTAGCTTGATTCATAACCGATAACATTTTTGGTCTCAATATTTCTTTCTCCGGGTTTTGATTTTGCAACGACACAAAGAACATAGTTTGTAACATCTTTAAGATATATTACTGCAATTTTCGGAACATTGTATGTAAATGTTCTATCGAACTCAACTAAATAAGTGCCTGGATCATATTTACTAAGAACATATTCTTTCAGAGAAATAGTATCGCACGGAAAACGATTTTTTGTTTGTTCTTTTTCTACACCAATATTATACTGTTGTATTTGTTCATTTTTAGTATCCGATGTAGATGCGTCTCCGCCCTCTTCCTGCTGTGATGTACAAGAGTAAATTAATAATCCCAAAAGAGATAACACTATAAACATTTTATAGAGTTTCATCTCGTTTATCCTTAATTGTTATAAAATATTTTGTTTTAACTTCTTGAAAACTCATCGAAAAAATATGCTGAGGCATATAATCCTTTTTCAAAATTTTCCAAAAGGAAATGTTCGTTAGGAGAGTGAATGTTATCACTATCCAAACCTAATCCCATTAACACCGCAGGGGCTTTTAATATTCTCATAAAATCTACAACGATTGGAATAGAACCTCCTTCGCGGGTGAAAACGGTTTTATTACCAAATGCTTTTGCAGCAGCATTAGCTCCGGCAATCAACGCTTTACTTCCCAAAGGAACCATTACCGGATAGCCGTAATGTAATGTTTTAACTTTCACTTTAATACTTTTGGGTGATAATGCCTTGATATGTTTTGTAAATTCCTTTGCAAGTTTTAATGGTTCTTGTTTCGGAACTAATCTCATACTGATCTTAGCCATTGCTTTAGAAGGTAATACTGTCTTCGCTCCTTTTTCTGTAAAGCCGCCGATTATACCGTTACAATCTAAAGTAGGACGGGTCCACAATCTTTCCAAAGTTGTATATCCTTTTTCACCTTGTAATTCTTTAACACCGAGTTCCTTTGCATATTCTTTATCAGATAATTTTAACTTTCTAAAATTTTCCTTTTCTTCTTTCGATAATTGAAGAACACTTTTATAAAAATTTGGAACAGTTACTTTACCGTTCTTATCATGAAGTTTAGAAATGATCTTAGCTAATTCATTGATCGGATTAGCAACCGCACCGCCAAAACTGCCTGAATGAAGATCACGATCTGCTGCAGTTACTTCTACTTCCATGTAGAGCAATCCTCTTAGTCCGTATGTAATTGTTGGAACACCTTCTGCGTACATGCTTGTATCTGAAATTAAAACAGTATCGCATTCTAATAATTCTTGTTTCTCTTTTAAGAACAGACCAAGATTTGTGCTTCCAATTTCCTCTTCACCTTCGTATAAAAATTTAATGTTTACAGGGGGTTCACCTACTGTCTTGAAATATGCTTCAATACTTTTTATATGAACAAAATTTTGACCTTTATTATCATTAGCGTCCCGAGCCCAAATTTTTCCTTCTTTAATTACTGGTTCAAACGGCGGATTAGTCCACAAATTTATCGGATCAACAGGCTGAACATCATAATGACCATAGACCAATACAGTGGGCTTACCGGGTTTACCAAGCCATTCTCCGTAAACAATTGGATGACCTGCTGTTGGAAAAATCTCTACTCTAGTCATTCCTGCACCTTTTAATTTCTGAGATACAAATTCTGCACATTGCATCATTTCATCTTTATGCGTAGCTAATGTACTTATACTTGAAATTCTTAAATAATCTTTAAATTCTTCCAAATAATTATCTAAATTACTTTTAAGGTAATTAACAACAGATTCCACTATTCCTCCATTTAAGATAATTTAACTGAATATAAGACAATTAAATAACAGCATAACTTATTATATCAAATTTACACCTAACAATTTCTGTATTCAAGTGATATAATTTCAAATGAAATAAATTCTCGATGCAAAGTATCAGTTAAATACATTTTAGAATCATTCATATCATCAGTTATATTAGACCAAATACTTTATCCCGCTTTGGTTTCTTTCCTAATTATGGTAAATTTGTCAACAAAAGAAGTGTGAAGATTCACAAATAAAATGATCCTGATCCGATACATATTAAGAAATCACCTAATCCCATTTCTATTTTCAGTTTCGATTCTACTCTTCACTTTCGTATTGCAATACTTAGTTAAAATGTCAGATCGTCTCATTGGAAAAGGATTGAGCGCATGGGTAATCATTCAATTGATAACTTACAGTCTTGCATGGATTGTTGCACTTGTAGTACCTATGGCTGTTCTAATCGCAACTTTAATGGCGTTCGGTTCGATGTCTCAGAACAATGAGATAGCAATTTTCAAAGCAACCGGTGTTAGTCTGTACAAAATGATGATACCGCCGCTTGCAGGAAGTATTTTTATTGCTCTTTTTCTAGTTCATTTTAATAACAATATTTATCCTGATGCTAACCATGCTGCACGTCTTTTGTTGGAAGATATCTCACGCAAAAAACCAACACTTTCTCTTGTACCGGGAGTTTTCTCTCAAGAAGTTCCAAACTATTCAATTCTTGTTAGAGAAATTGATCAATCAAACAATCAACTAAAACAAATAACCATTTATGATTATTCCAATCGTCCGAAAATTAATATAGTAACAGCATCAACCGGACAAATTTATTTTTCTGCGAATCAGAAAAAATTAATAATGGATCTAAAGAACGGTGAGATTCATGAATCTGATAACACGGAACAAAATTCTTATAGAAGATTAAGATTTGAACGTCACAAAATTGCAATGCCGGCAGAACAATTTACTTTTGAACAATCCGCTCCCGGCGGACCTCGCGGCGATAGAGAAATTGGGGCACCGGAAATGAAAGTGATTGTTGACAGCTTACGGAAAATTCAGAGCACTTATCTCACTGAGTTCAAATCTAAAATCAGCGCAACTATTAATCCC
>JAGVMW010000048.1 GCA_020053615.1 archaeon
ATGCGATAGTTGCATCTCATTAAATGAAAACAGGACGGCAAAGCCGTCCTTGTTTTCAGGTGGATATGGTGCTATCACTCACAAAACGGACTGTGCCCTCCCTCCGCAATCCTTTTAAACCCCAACTCATTTCCTTCCCCTATGGCAACCAACTCCAAAAAAGAGGCAAAAAGTAAATCTAAAGCTAAACCTGCTAAAAAAGCTGCTAGCAAATCAGCTAGTTCTACTGCTACCAAACCTAAACTGGATATCAAAGTGGTCAACTCCCGCGACAAACTTCCTGATGAAGAAATGAAGATAACCAAGCGAACTAGAGATGATGTAAAAGCGGAAATGAAGACCGGTAAAGTTGATGAAGATATTTATACCAAAGAAGGGCAGGAATCATTAGAAGAAGATGATGAGATTAAAACTTGGGAAGAAGGCTTTATGGAAGGCGCTACTGATGATGGGCAATTAGGCAAGGATGCTTTAACCGGAGCCTCTTTAATTGATGCTGATAACATTTACGAAGTTGAATTTGAAGGAAAGAATTATCGTTTTGTCTCAGAAAAGAATGCTATTGAATTCTTGAATAAGAAAGAGAGATTGGCGAAAAAAAGTAAAGAAGTGATAAGGTTAGATTAAAGTTGGTTTTAATTCTTCAATAATTTCCTGTTGTAATTTACGGTGCGTCTTTTTGTCTCAGAAACTTTTATATAGTAATGACTATCTTAACATGATCATTTTAGACAAAGCTTTAGACAAAGCAATTGTTTAGAAAAATACACTCAAATAATCTTGAATCTTTTTATACCTATCCCCGTGAGATTGTTTATGAACATTCATCCAGTTAGTTTAACATGAAATCAAAGAAGCCACTAAATATAGTACAGGTGTTTTATGCACGGCCTCATCTCGGCGGAAGCGGCATAATGTCAATGGAGTTGGCAAAAGAACTAGCGAAGAGAGGGCATAACGTGTATGTAGTAAGTTATCCGGGGACTAACCTTACTCCAAGTGAAGAAAGATTAGGGATACAAATATGTCCGGTGGAGATGATAGGCTATCCCTGTTTTAAAGCGGAGCCGTATAGTGCCACTTTTACTTCACGGATAGTTAATCTATATTCGGAAGGAATAGATATTGATATCATCCATGCAAATTATGCTATCACTCATGGCGAAGCAGCCATCACCGCTAAAAGAATCATTGAGAGAAAAGGCGGAAGACCTAAAGTAGTGATTACCAGCCATGGATCTGATGTGCATACTAACGGTCACCATTCTCTTCTTGCCTCGTCAATAGAAGACACTTTAGAATGTGCTGATGCTATTACTTTTGTTTCCCAAGCATTGCAGGACGAAGCTAAAACCCTGTTTCAGTTGAACGACTATGGGCAGGTTATCTACAATTTTGTGGACGAGACTAAATTTAAGCCGTCAGACCATAAAACAAAAAGCAGGGCAAGGAAAGAGCTATCTATTCCTCCTCAAGCCGTGGTTGTTTACCATGCTTCTAACTTTAGAGAAGTTAAGCATACTGATATTTTAGTGGAAACTGCTAATGAATTAAATAAAGATAATCATGAAATATACTTCCTGATGGTTGGTGATGGACCGTTTAAGACCGAGACTGAAGAAAAAGCGAGGGAAATGTATGGGTTAGGCGACCGAATGATATTTGTGGGAAAGCAGGAAGATGTGAAGCCATATATTCATGCTTCGGACATAGGAATTCTGCCCTCTAAGAGAGAAGCATTTGGCTTGAGCCTGCTGGAGGTAATGGCCTGCGGACTACCGGTACTCGGTTCAAATATCGGAGGGATTCCTGAAGTTATCTCTAATCATGAGACTGGCTATCTCTTTGACTCGGATAACGTCGAAGAGATTGCTTATTATGTCCGGAAGCTGGCGTCTGATGCGGATTTGAGAAAAACTATGGGAAATGCTGCGAGAAAAAAAACGCTGGAGCTGTTCTGCAGAAAACGCATCGTAGATACTTATGAAAACTTGTACCGAAGGTTGGTGGACAGATGAGAATATTAGGAATTGTTGCGCATGCTGATGATGAAATTAGCTTTGCTGGGTTGCTCCGGAAAGCCACTATCTCTGGAGGACAAGGGATAGTAGTCTGTTTTACCGGCGACGACCTTAGGAAAAAAGAATTTATGGAAAGTTGTGAAATTCTGGGAGTGAAAGGTATTTTTTTAGGATATCCTGATTTAGGTTTATACAATCTTGACTGTAAACAAGCTTTAATCCAACTAATGTCAATCATCCGTGAATTCAAGCCGCATATTATTGCCACTATGAGCCGCTTTGATTATCATCCTGACCACAAGAAAATAGTTGAATTAACAGCTGATGCGGTCGAGTTTGCTTCGCATGGAACTCCAGATGTAGGCTGGATGACGAAAAAAGTGCTGATGTTTGAAAGCTCCAATCTTTTTCCACGACCAGATTACTTGATCAATATTGATGAAGAGATGGAAATCAAGCTGAATGCTCTGAGTAGATATGCCTCACAACTTGAATCCAGCCATAAACGAGGGTATTACTTAGCTCATACGGATAAGTTAGCGCAGCTCAGAGGAGTAATGGGTGGGTGTAAATATGCCGAAGCATGCATGGAGCTAAAGCTAGGGGTACACGGTAATTTTTATTGTGAGTCTAAGACTATTAATCAAATCGAGAGTTGGTTAGGTGAAGGGAAATAATTATGGCAGACAAGACACCTTATGCAATTGTCTTAGGATTATACGGTGAAAATGGAGTTGGTGTAGTTCGGAGTCTGGGAATGGAAAATATTCCCGTAGCTGGTTTTCATCTTAACTTCAAATACCCGCATGCTTACCATTCGCGTTATTTACAGCACAAAGAGGCAGCTCCAGATAAAGAATCGTTGCTGGAAAGAGTGGTCAATTTTGGCCAACAGCAACAACAAAAAGGTGTAATATTCTGCACCGATGATGAGCTGGTAATGTTGGTTCAGGATAATGCTGAGCTGCTTAAGCCCTATTTTGTTCTTCCTCTTTCTGAATATGGTAATTTGAATAATCTTACTAATAAATGTGGAATGTTAAAGTTAGGGGAAGCGGCTGGATTCAAAGTTCCAGCATCTGCAGTTTTGTCTTCGGAAGAAGTGTTTGGACTGGATTTTCCAGTGATAGTTAAGCCGTCGTACAGCATAGGCTACAGCAAAAGTGATTTTAAGATAATTCCAAGCAGAGAAGAACTGTACACTCTTCGTGAAGGATTATTGAAAAAATGCGGAGAGATGGAAGTGGAAAGCTATATTCCCGGTCCGGTGGGAAACCAGATAGAGATTCACGCTTATTTGACTTCTTCGGGTAAAGTAATTTTTGGTGGGATGCTGCGGTATATTATCTCTTCACAAGAAAAAAGGTTAGATACGCTGATGGCTTCAGTAGATGAAAGCATCTGGATTAAAGAGTTAGTAGAACCGGCGGAAAAGCTTGCTCAGTTACTTCGGTTTAAAGGCGCTTTAGACATTAACCTGAAAATTAATGATACGAACCATGAGCCCTTTTTTTATGAAGTCAACCTGAGAACAAGCGCTAATCTAATGTTAGATACCTCCTTTGGGCTTAATCTTCCAGCTATTATTTACTATGACCACACCGGGCAGGATTATTCACGGTTGATGGAGAGGAAGCACCTGATTGGCAAATATTGGATTTCTGACAGAAGAGCAGGTTCTTCTTTAGCTAATGAGCATACTACTCCAAATACATTATCACAATTTATTAGAGAAGGAGTTCATTCCATTTATGACCCGCAGGATTATCTACCTTTCTACATCTCTTCTATTACTGGAAATCTTCCTTTAATTATTAAAGGAGTGAATGTGGGGAGATAATTACTTCTGTTTTTTCTTTCCTTTATGCATCTCTTTTCCTAGCTTTCTGGCTACTTCATCCTCTAATTTGTCTAATGCTCCCCGCACTGCCGTTTCTAAATCCCAATCATCGTTGGAAGCGATACAGATGTGCTTGGGCCACTCTACTCGAACTGAAATAGAGAATTTTTCCCGGCCTTTCTCTTTCTTCCCGTATTCTTTCACATGAATCGCCATCAAGAAACTCAATCCCAGCTTACGTTGAATTTTATCTGCCACTGAATCAGCCAGATTTTGCAGGACTACCTTTTGAAATGGCTTAAGCTTAGCTTCTTTTATTCCCACAAATTGAAGTGTATACTCTTTAGTTAAGTTCTTTCTTCCTAATTCTTTCAATATACTTCTAGCAGTAAGCATTCCTTTGTAATCTTCTTTATTCATTACCAATAAATCGTGTACACGGCGTTCTGCCATCAATGACAACGCTTTATCTAGACTATCTTCTAAAGAAATCATCACTAAATTATCATTAGTGCTGCATGAGGATACCGGTAAGGAAGCCAAAGACGGAAGAACTCCTTCACAGCCTTTTGCTCGGACGGCGGCGACATTAAATCTTCCTGAAGTATCTTTTTGCGGAGCCCAATTTAAGAATTTTCTAATTACATCCCTGAAGCTAAGCACTCCATGAATTTTTCCTCCATCGGTTATCGGAACATGATCCACATTTTCGTCATGCATAATTCCTACAGCTTTAGACAATTGTTCTTCTCTACTTATTGTAGTTGGATTTGAGAGTTTAATATCTTTAACTTTCATCTTCTTCATCTCTGGGAGAGTAGAGGCTAATCGTGCCAGGTTCAACGCGCTTATCACTCCAATAATCTTTTTGTCTTTTTCAACCGGAAGATAATCCACATTAGCAGTATGCATTAAACTAGCTGCTTCAACAATATCAGTTTCTTCAGTTAGAATTGGAGTAGGATATAGATAATATCTCACTTTGACTTCTCCCATATCCACATGTGATTTTAACAGAGCATTCTTTTCTACTACTCCTAGATACTTATTTTTGCGAAATACTAGACCTACTTTTTTCTCAAAGTTCTGCAGCAGGCTGATAATCTCGGATAGCGTAGCATCTTCATCCAGAACGGCAAAATCATTTTTAACAATTGGCTTAATATTCATATACACCACCTCATTTTTTAGTTAGTTATATTTGTTTAGCTCGGTGCGGTCAAGATTGCTCGTCGAGCTGATATTTTGCTTGCACGAAATTAAGTTACCTGCTTTTCTGCGATTACATTATGTTGCTACGACTTTACTGCAAGAGCGGGGCGAGACACAACCTCGTTTGCGAACTCGGAGCTTTACTGTCGTAAAGAGCGACCGCCGATTGCTAAACAAATATGGTTAATTTATTAGGATTACAATACCAATAATAGAAGAAGTATTTAAAGGCTTTGGGAGTTGCAGTTATATTTTTCAAATAAACTCCGCAAACTCTTCTTCCTCTACTTTTGCTAGTTTTAGCACATTCTTTAATGTACCAATTTTTAATTGCTCATGCATGGGAACGACTGTGCCTACCGCTCCTTCTGGAGTATCTTTGCGCAGAACTACATGACTACCATGCTGACGTACTACTGAGAAGCCAAACTTATTACAAAGAATCTTCATACACTCGTTTCCAGAAACTTTCCTAAGCTGAGGCAACCTCTGCCACCTCGAATGTAGTTAGTATTGGTGGAGATGATTCTTTCTGGGGAAATTCATCTAAATATAATTCAGTTGCTTCTTTTAGGTTTGCCAAAGCTTCATCAATAGTAGTGCCTTGGCTAGCTGTGCCAACTTCTGGACAAGCAGCTACAAACATATCTTCTTCTTTGTGGATTATAGCAGTAAAAGTGACCATAGCTCATTAAAGGTTGAATTCTATTTAAGCTTTTTGTGGTATTTTCCTTATCCAAGAAATATTCCCCAGAATTTCATCAATACTCTTTTCCCGATATGCAAAATAGCTCACTAAAGCGCCTATGTCTGCGGCGGAAGCTTCAGTTAGATTTACATTTGCGGTATGTTCTACTAATAACGGAAATTCGTGGCCTCTGCCAGCGTATACGCTCCATGCCCCAGATTTATTCTGCTCTTTAGCTTCGTCGTGCAATCGCTTGTACTCAATGCTAAGTGTAACTAGATATCTCTGTTTAGAAAGATAACCTTCTTGGTCTAGTTCGGACATTATATATAAGATAATACGTTGAACTCTATAAAGTTTGTGGGAAGATTTTTACTACAACCAGAACGAAAAGTGCTAAATGGATTTAAAATTGCATAGGATTGTCGGCAATTACTTTCTCTAAACATTTCCGGATTATTTTTAGAGTATCTTTCCTTTTAATAGGCAGTTTTGCATTGTTTGATTCTCGAGCTAAATAATCATTTAACAATTGGGCAACATAACCTCCTTTAGCTTTCTCATACGCTAGGTCGTTTGAATCAAGATTAGGGTCATCAGTTTTTATTTCTCCAATAAAATTATCTTTCCACTTGAAGTCACTTTCTCGAAAATCTCCATTATAACTCGCAGCTCTAATTAATGCTCCATTCTGTGCGTTAAATTCGTATACTCCCGTTTCAGGGTTATAATCTTCTCTTTTACTGCATTTCCCATCATTTGAGTTCTCTTCATCATCGCATTCTGGATCTTCATACTCTTCAACAATCATCAGAGATAGAACTGTTGGAATTTTCATCTTTTCTAGTACTTCAACTCGAATACTATACTTTCCGTCGTTTTGAGGATCAGTACAGGTTATATCTTCTAAAATCATTTTACTACTGAGAATGAGTATTTATTTATGAATCTTTTGGTTTTCCAAAAAACTCTCCCAACAGCTTCTTATAATCTTTACTCAGCCAATTACGGTTGGCGCCCGTAGGTCTGGGGGATATTACTGCGGTAAATCCCCCTTATTAAAAAACTCATTCAACAACTTCTTATAATCCTTGCTAACTATCAACCCTTCCCTGGAAAAACAGCAATAATACTGCTCTCCTACAAATCTATCATCAAGATAAATAACCACGCCCCTATCGGTCTCGCTGCGAATACATCTTCCTGCTGATTGGAAGCATTTATTCATCGCTGGATAAATGTAGCCGTAATTCCATCCCCGGCCAAACTTCTGGTCATAATAATTTATAATCTCTCTAGTTAGTAAATCCGGCTTGGCTAATGGCAGTCCAACTACTACTACACCGTTTAGCAAATCTCCTGGTAAATCTATTCCCTCAGCAAAGTTTGCTCCGGCTACACCCAGCAATACGCCTCCTAATTTTTTCTCCGCTTTGAATTGTTCTAAAAATACATCTTTTTCTTCTTTATTCATCTCGCTTTTCTCCCAGAACAATTTTTTTGGAGTAACAATAAATTTGGCGATATTATCCCGCAGCTCATACGATGGAAAAAACAGAGCTACATTTCCAGGAATTAAAGCGCAGATTTCAGAACACTTTTCTGCAATTTTCTTGAACATAATTTCGTTTCTCATGGTATATTTAGTAGAAGTCTCAGGAATAATTATAGACAACTTATTCTCTGATGGAAATGGAGAGATATATTCTTTCTCAATTCCGGAATCAATTCCCAGCACATTTTTATACATGTGCGTAGGCTTTAACGTTCCGCTCATTATAATCCCCGCATGAATATTGTTAAACACATCTCGGGTTACCAAACCTGGATCGAGACAGGAATAATTCAATCCGATGACTTCTCCATATCTTCCTCTTCGTTGAGAAATGTAACGTATAAAGCCCTGTTCTTCTCCTTTTTTCCACGTATCCAGAAAGCTGTGAATTCCGCCGAGGTAACTCTTATGTTGTTTCTTTCTTACTTCATCTGCGGCGAATTCTAATTCTTCTACAAATTGTTCGTAATTTAATCTCTGCTGCACTTTGGAGATAAACTCCTCTTTGCTTACTTTCTTCTCACGTTCATTCGATTCAGAAAATTGCGCTAACTCATTCAATACGGCATTTAAATCAGCCAGCCATCCCAGCAACCCCTGAAAGCGGAATTTCTTGGCTTCGTAAATACTATTCTTAATCATGTTTGTAGTTAGCATATTGCTGAGCATATCCGTAACTCTTCCTGGCAAATTATGTCCTTCATCTAAAATTAGAATAATGTCCTGTACCTCTTTGTCCATCTTCTGCAGTACAGTTTTAGCAGCATAAGTGCTGAACAAATAATTGTAATCTCCGATTAATATCCGAGCATCCTTAGCCAACAGCATCGCCATTTCATAGCTGCACAAATTTTGTTCTTTGCATTCTATAATCAGCTCTTCATTATGCATGGGTCCTTTTAATTTCAATTTGCTTAAACATCGTTTTGCTTCTACGGTTACCTCTTTCTTTTGTTTAACATGAGTATAGAATTCGCATTCTCCTTTCTCCACCACACTTTTACAATATTCGTTAAATTCATTCCCAAACAGGTTAGCTACATCTTGGTTGCACATCCAGCGTTTTCCGATTAAATCTACACATAGCAGTTCATGTTTAGTTTTGTGCTGGATTTGTTTCAGCGTATTTACTGCTATCTGATGTTGAGTATGCCGGTTGGTAAGAAAGAATACCACTTTGTTTTCTTTCAATGCGTGCTTCAAAGCTACACACAAAGCTGAAGCGGTTTTTCCCATTCCCGTAGGCGCATGAGCGATAAGAACTTTCTTTTCTGAGCAAGCTTTATCAAAATCATTGATTAATTCATCCTGCCCTTTGCGGATAGATTCATGAGGAAAGAGTTCTTCTAGTTTTATTTCTAGTTTCTTTCCATGTTTTAATTCTTCTAATTTCTGGGTGAGTGATGGTTCGGGAGCTTTTTCAGGTGTATTTTCAAAAGTAGCTTCTGCTTCGGTTGAATTTACGGTTGGTTCTACCGTTGGTTCTGGGTCTGGTTCTAATTCATCTTTAAACTCAGGGACATAATCTTCAGCAGGCATGATTTATCAGAAATGCAAGTAAGTTAAAAAAGTATGGGTAAATGTTTATAAAGAATTAATCCCTTCTTCTCTATCATGAAAAAGAGGCTGTTCGTATTTGTCCTAATCGTAGTTATATCATTAACCACTATTGTCTCCGCCTCGGATACCATCTCTATCACCTTCACCTCTCCCGAAAACACCAATTTCAACGGCTATTTTCTCTCGCTGGCTTTTGGCGATGCTTTGTTCAAAGACACGCTTAACAGCTCCTCTGTTTCCGTGCCTAAGATTTCTGGAGAACATGCGTTTACTGCACTATTAGATTCTTCTTCTACTCCTACTATTGATTATTACGGAAGCAAGAAAATACCCTCAGAAGAGAATGCTCTCAATTTTATGGTCTTTCCCGTAGGCTATCTTCAGGGAAAAGTGTTAGATACGGAAGGAAATCTGATTCCCAAAGCCAAGCTATCATTTGCCTGTTTCTCTCCTATCACCGTCGAATATCCTGAAAATACGGATGGGATCGGATTCTTCTCCGTAAAATATGCTCCTATCGGAACTTGTTCATTAATTGCCTCTAGCGGAGAAGCAGTAGGAACGGCAGAATTTGAGGTTAAGAAAGGAGAAGTTACTAGTGTGGAGATTGTTTTGGAAAGAAAGATTGCGGGGAGCAATCTGGGTCTGTATCTGTTAGGCGCAATTGTGCTTATTGTAATTGTGCTTATAATTGTCCTATTAACATTATGGTGGTGGAAAAGAAAAACAAAACCCAGTTTAAATAAGATAGAAGAAACGCCAGTAATTCCCGAAACTGAAGCCATTCCTAAACAAACCTACGTCATACTTCAAACCCTTAATGACAAAGAGAAAAGCGTAGTCCAATTCCTAATGGAGAATCATAATAAAGCCTCTCAAGCCAAAATAAGATATGCTACGCACATTCCGCGCACTTCTTTAGCTCGAGTATTGGATTCTTTACAGCGGAAGAAGCTGGTTGAGATAGACAAGGATGGCAAAATGGTCGAAGTTAAGTTAACTAAGCTATTTTTAGGTGAATAATATTAATTGGGCGTATTTTCTGTTTATTTAATTGTTTTGGGCAGTTATTTTGGCTTATCAAGCTTACTCTTCCCACTCAAGCTTTTAATATGTGTTTGAATTTAGGGATGATATGAATAACGAGCTTAATCAAAATTCAAAATCAACGGAGGAATTAAACATGAAATTAAACATGAAATTAAACATGAAAAACATACTCAAGAAAAGTATCGGGTTGGTATTAACCGCTTTATTAATGTTAATGGCAGTAGCATCCGCTGCAGTAGCTGATTCAGGAACAGCTGTTTTTAAT
>JAGVMW010000182.1 GCA_020053615.1 archaeon
ATGCGATAGTTGCATCTCATTAAATGAAAACAGGACGGCAAAGCCGTCCTTGTTTTCAGGTGGATATGGTGCTATCACTCACAAAACGGACTGTGCCCCAATTATGTCAAATCAGGCTCAACTATTGGAGAATATGTAATCTTAATTCCCGTGACTAAAGTAAGACCAGCCATAAAAGAACAATTTAAAGTAGAATCTTTAAAAGAAACTTTAAAAGAAGCCAAGAAGAACGAAATGTTTAATTACGCTTATATTTACATGAGAGAGAAGTATTGCTTATCCAAAAAACCAAAGTAAACCTTATAAAACCCGACTTCTTTCATAGACATATGCGTCAGGAAATACAAAACTGGTGGAAACAGGCTAAAGCAGACTTAAAAACTGCTAAAGACAATATCACTACTAATAATTTTTATGCTTCTGTTTTTTTCTCTCAGCGAGCAGCGGAAAAAAGTCTAAAAGCATTATACATCCAGATAAGAAGCTCTTTTCCTCCAAAAACTCACGACTTAGTTGAACTCTGTCGGAAAGTCAGTGCGCCAGAGAAGATAACTTTAATCTCAGGAGGATTAACAATTACTTATTTATCTTCACACTATCCGGGAATAGCTCCAGAGATTCCATCCAAATTTTACAATAAAGATAAAGCTATGGTGCATCTAAAAGAAGCAAAGGTGATTTTCCAATGGGTAAAAAGCCAGATAAAATAACCACCTCTTTTGCCAAGATAATTAATCAAAATTTTAGTTCGTGCAAAATTTTACTATTTGGTTCCAGAGCAAAAGGGACGTTTAAAAAAACAAGTGATTATGATTTTCTGTTAGTCAGCCCTGAATTTAAGAAATGGGAGTGGGAAGAACGTTCTGCAAAAGTGTATTTCCTCAAGAGAAATATTCCTGCCTCAATGGATATATTTTGCTATACTCCTGAAGAATTCGAACGCAAAAAAAAACAATTGGGCATTGTTCAACAGGCAGTTAAGGAAGGAATTGAGATTAAAGCAGGATAATTTGTTCTACTTCAATATCCCATACCCAATAAGCCTAAATCTATCCTCTACTCGACGAGAAATAGTTATCCTATCACCCGGATTAGCGCAGATGGGCTTCTTTAAGATGCATTCCGTATTTTTCTTAGAAGGATTGGTAACAATGCCTACTGTAGCCGTAGAATTAACGTTAAGCATCAGAACTTCTCCTTTAGCTAACGGCTTTACTTCAACTTCTTCTTTAGTTCCAACTACTCTCTCCAATAAATGCGTATCTAAAGATATCTGAGAATGTACTGCAGGCAATTTTCCCGGAACCCCTACTAACGAGCCGACTAATGAATCTGATTTAACGATACTTGGGTCAAGAGTAGTAGAAATTGCCATACTCCCGCCAGGAAGAATCTCTGGTACGGGTGCTCCTCCGGAGAATATCTGCACTACTTTAGTCTGCAGCGGCTTCCACACTTTTTTGTTTTTCTCTTCAACGGAATAACCTGGTAAGATTTCGATAATATCTCCTACTTTAAATTTGCCTTGCTTTACCGTACCGCCTAAAACTCCGCCAAATAATTTTTCCGGCTTGGCTCCTGGTTTATTGATATCAAATGAACGGGCAACTAACATGATGGAATCTTTATTCAAATCACGAGCGGGTGTAGGCACAAATTTTTGTATCGCTTGTAATAATACATCAATATTAACATTAGTCCGAGCGGAAATTGGAATGATGGGAACTTCTTTGAATACCGTATTAGAAATGAATGCTTTTATTTCTTTGTAATTAGCTATAGCTTCGTCATGCGACACTAAATCAATTTTATTCTGCACAATAATTATGTTCTTTATTCCGGATATCTGCAGTGCCATCAAATGTTCTTTAGTCTGCGGCTGAGGACATTTTTCATTAGCAGCTACCAATAATAATGCACCATCAACGATAGCTGCGCCGGATAACATCGTCGCCATTAATGATTCATGCCCAGGGGCATCGACTAATGATATTTTTCGTTGGGGGGTGGTATGTCCATTACATTTTACACATTTATCTTTAGAAGTATAAAAGTTACATTTATCACATTTGTAGATAGTTACGTCAGCATAGCCTAATCTGATGGTAATTCCTTTCTTTAATTCTTCTGAATGAGTGTCAGTCCATTTTCCGGAAAGTCTTTCAGTTAACGTAGTTTTGCCGTGGTCAACATGACCAACTAAAGCTAGGTTTATTTCAGGCTGAATGGGAAGGGATTTGGTTGGAGCTGGAGGTGTGTGTTTAGAAGTTGAAGCTGGTTCATCTGATACAGCTGTTCCTGAAATGACGATGGCTTCTGCTTCAGTAGTTTTCTTTTTAGGCATAGAATTGGTAGAAAATAGGGGTATTTATAAAAGTTTAGAAGAAAACTATTTTAACCTGCTAAGGTATATGGCTAAAAATGCCAAAATTACTTCCGCCTTTCCCTTCCGACATCATCCTTGCTCCCCTCTGGCTAGGGTTACGGATATCGCTTTCAGAGAACTCTGTAAGAGATATGGCTGCGGTTTAACCGTAACGGAAATGATTTCTGCCAATGATTTAGCTAGAAAAGATCCGCAAGCACTTCATGAACTGCACCAACTAAAATTTGAATCAAAACCAAGATGCCTCCAGCTCTACGGTCGGAACATGGACAATTTTATTACCGCCGCCAAAATGGTTCAAGATTATGCAGATATTTTAGATTTAAACTTCGGCTGTCCTTATCATAAAATCATTGCCCAAGGCTTGGGGTGTGCTTTAACCCAACTTTGACAGATAAATAGAAATAAGCGTTCTTAGTTTGTTTGATTCTACTATGAAACAAACAAAACTAAGAACATTAACAATAAAACCCA
>JAGVMW010000028.1 GCA_020053615.1 archaeon
AAATAATTTTCATCTGGACAATCAGGATGTTTTATTTTACGTAGAGTCAAAAATAGAACGAGAAAAAGCATCATACTCCTCTCAGATTGCTTTTGATAAGACTACGGTTAATACTCTGCAGTTTAAAACAATCTTGTTTGTGAACAAGTGTAAAGAAATTCTAAAGTAATACTTTTTACTTCACACCAGATAAATCCCTTCTAATGCTCTCTTGAGAATACCCTCGCAATTCTCCACTTTACGCCGCACTTCAAAGTCAGTAGAAGCTTTCCGCACCTGTCCAATTTTATCCAGAATCTGAGAGAAGAGCCTTATTATCCATAAATTATTTGCTTGGTAATATCCACTAAATCTTTACAGTTTCTTTTTAATTCATTAATCTTAGTTTCGTCTTTGACAGAAATCTGTGCCCCATAAATATAATTTTCTTTTAAATCTATAACACTATTGCCTTTCGTTTCTTCTAATTCTTCAGATTCGAGTAATTCAATGTATTTGTCATCGACCAATCTGAAAATCCAATTTCTTTAAAGCGGGTTATTCCGATAAGATTGTGTTCAGCTTTGGCGAGATGTTCTTTAGCTTCGTCAAGATTGGGATTTTCTTTAATTAACCCTCGATGTTTTATTCTCTTACCCAATTTTTTACACTCTTCAATCTCTTTCTGGGCTTTGTTCAAACACCATTCTATATGTTTAGATGCTTGTGACATTTTTGATTATCTCCACATATTTGTCCTGCCCATAGAGGATAATTGCATTTTTTACGATATTAATCATGGCTTTATCTTTCTTTTTAAGATTATTCAATAAATCTTTAGATGTTAACTTAATTGCATGAATTTTTTTAGGGAGGATTTCTTCTTTTTTCTTTAAGATCGCATTTATTTCTTTAACATCTCTTTCGTTAATTACCAACATTAAATCAATATCCTTAGCGTGTGCATAATCTCTAATAGTTGAGCCGAACAGCATGACAATTCTATCTCTCTTAAACAGTTCTTTGAATTCTTCTTTCCAGCGTTTAAAATTATTAGCTTCGTCTGCAAGCAAAAAAGCGACTAATTGGCTAACATAAGTGTCATTAAAATTAATCTTGTAAATGATAGATTTGCCAATGGTTTTGCTTATGACCCAATTTTTCTGAAGAAGCCTCTTAAATATTTTCTGTGCCCCGACGTGGCTAATGTTGAGGACTTTGCTGATGGAATTGGCATTATAAAAATTAGTATAATCTTTGAGTAGGAGGAGTACAATTTCTCTTTCTTTTTGGGTTAAATTTGCCATGGTAACAGTAGGTTACTATATGGAAACTCGGAGTTACTATATAAATGTTTGGATGATTTGGCACAGTCCAAAAAGTGAGTGATAGCACCATTATCACCACTGCCCAGAAAAATCGAGAGTGATTTTCTGGGCTGAGATGCGATAATTGCATCTCATTAAATGAAAACAGGACGGCAAAGCCGTCCTTGTTTTCAGGTGGATATGGTGCTATCACTCACAAAACGGACTGTGCCGATGATTTTGTGAGAATTTACGGAATCGTTCTAAATGTTCATAGATAACAGTGCTCCCCGCAGGTCCCGCAGGGAACTTAATATTAAATAAAGGTTACACCAGCTTATAATTTCTTCCTCATTCTTACCAGAGCGTGACTTCTCTCTGAACTCCTGCATTAATTGAACGATATTATGAAAATATTCGTTTATTTTTTCTATTGCCGGAGTGTAAAATAGCGCGGGTAATACAGCTACTTGCCGGTTAATTTTCTCCAGAAGAAAAATTACTTTAGGCTCAATTTTCCTGATTTTTATTTTTTTGGGAAGGCTAAAGCCAATAGGCAAACTGATTACTTCAACACCTATTCCGATTAAAGATAGAGCAAAACTCTGATAGGCCCAAGTCATCGTTTCCAGCGACTTGATGATTTGAAAAACATTTGCGGGATAATTGTAACAAATGGGCAAGTTCTGGTTTATAATCCTCCGGCAAAAGTCACTATTCTTATGGAACGTGCGACGATTGGAGATTAATTCTGCCAGCTTTTCCCGGTTCCCGGTTTTGGCAAAGTCTAAAGCATTATTAGCTATCTCGGCATTAAGGTAAAATACTCTTCTCAGCACCGGCTCAAATTCTTTCTCATCAATCTCCGCCAAATCTTTAATCACCAAGTGGTCTTTAGTTTCTTCTAAAATAGAATAGCCGAGGCAGGTGTAAGTTAAAATGTTTTCTACATCTCTCTTCTCTTTTTCCGAGGAGTATTTAACAATAACTTTGTCATATCCGGCTTTGTAAGCTGCAGCAACCAGATGGCGGGGATAATATTTAAATTTGCTCAGGTCGAGAGTTATTTCCTTTATTTTTTTCTCTGGTGGGCCGGCGCCAATTATCAGGCTATTATTCTCACCACTGCTTACTTCAATCTCATCCCCTTTGTGGAGGTTTCTCTCTTTGCACCATTTGCTGGGCAGGCTTACCATTAAAGTGCTGGGCCCAATACGGGCGACTTTGCGTTTCATTTCTTCTCGCATGGGTGAAAGCAGGGTCACTATATAAATATTTCTTTTGTTATAATAATATTAATGCATAATTATAATATAATCATAAACTATATATTTAACTATTGCCAAATGGTGTTTGTGGCGGTGGTATGGGTGGTTGGAAGAAGCGTTTAAGAAAAATGCATCAAGAAAGAATAAAACGTTTAATGAGGGAAGACCAAAATGAAAGACGAAAAAAGTCTCGAAGTAAAAGTAGACTTGCACTTGCACTCTAATTATTCCGACGGGAGCGATACGCCGACTGAAATAGTCCAAAAAGCCAAAACACTTGGGCTGGAAGTTATCGCTCTGACTGACCATGACACTACTAACGGCTGGGAAGAGTGGCGTGATGCTGGAAGTAAGAATGGCATAAAGCTTATTCCCGGAATAGAGTTTTCCATAGAAGGGCTGGAAGGAGTAGATGAAGTCCATTTGTTAGGATACTTTCCAGATGCTTCGAGGCTGACCGTGAGTGAGTTGGAAAAGTATGCTCTCTCCAGTGTTCAAGCCAGGGAAAGAAGACTGTCCCAGATGGTGGCACTGCTGAGAGATTGTGGCTTGCAGATAAACGAGGAAGAAGTGCGTAAAGAAGTTAAAGGAAAGATTATTAATCGCCATCCTCATATTACAACAGCAGTGTATCGGCTGAATTCGGGAAGGTTTAAAGAACCGAGAGAAGTCTTGGAGATGTATCTTCTTCCCGGGAGAGAAGCTTATGTTCAGGTGAATGACAGACCAAGTTTAAAGCAGGCTATTGGTTGGGTAAAAGAATTAGGTGGAATAGCCATACTGGCTCATCCGGGAGGATATAACAATTTGCAATCTGACCCTATCCGGGGTGAGAGAATCCTGCTGAAAGCACTGGAATATGGTGCTGATGGAGGAGAGGGGCATTATGTCTATCATAAGAATGACCCTTACCGCCGTGCTAACTGTGATTCATCAATCACTCCTTTACTTTGTCAGCAATATATCGACCTCTTAGTCAGCCGGGGGAAAATAGCCACTTCCGGCTCTGATTACCATGGAAAAAACAAGAAAATAGAGATGGGCGAGCAAGGTGGGAGAATGCACAAAATGGATAGATTTTATAACCACAATTTTTAAACGAAACGGAGGGGATAAACTATGCCCAGATCGTTAGCCAAAGATGTCAAACCAATTAACCAGAATTTAGGAAAAATAGTAGACCAAACTGGACCTTTGTTTACCAGCCCGACGGGATTATCTTCCCTAAAGTCGGGGTTAATTATAGCTGGCTCTTTTTGCCAGATGTGTGATGGGATGAAGACATTGGGAGAAGCAGTGAAAAAAGACCCTTCGCTTCCTACACCTCGAGACCAAGAGCATTATCTCTCTCAAGCAGCTGGGGAAGTTGTTACTTATAGCACCAGAAGAATTATTGATAAATATCTGTGAAATTGTTGAGAGGCATCTCCAATGAACAATATCAGAATCAGTGCAGCAGGTCTAATCAAGATGGAACTGGATGGAAAACTACTTATCGCACTGAATAGAATAAGGCTTCAGACCGGAAGTAAAGTGTACACTCCATTTGGCGGGGCACTGGAATTCCATGAATCCGCAAGAGCATATCTCCAAAGTTTGGGTGCAGTTTTTGAAGGAGGAAACGATCTTAGGCTTACACTTCCAGAAGCCAAATTGCCAGAATTTGAAAACTGGTTCTATCAAAGAATAAATCGGGAATGTTCTCCCTATCGAGAACTAAAAGAAGAATTAGTCGATGAAGAGATGGTTTTATTGGATTTACCGTATGACGCGTTAGGCTTAGAGTATTTAACTACCCTCATTAATAGAGATATTACAGACAGACCCAGCCAGGAAGGAAAAGTTACGCAAAGATTTTTTGAGATTTATGGGGCAACATTTATACCAGAGTATGAGCAAATGTTAAGAACCGCTTTAGCAAAACCGGATACACATCTAAGACTAGTTACAGAAAGAGAAATTGTTGCGAGAGTATCTGATTCAGGAATAGAAATAGCTACTAACTGTAAGCCGCTGATTTTTGGATAACGAAGAATGAGAAATAAGCGGGAACAATCCAAATAAAGCATATGAATTCATCATCAGTCAACTTGAAGAATTAAAAACCAGATTTAATTTAGAACTGAAAGTTAAAGATTATGTTAATACAAAAATAGAAGAATTATAGATAACTGCGAAAGTTACAGCACATTTATCCGCAGTTATCTAATAGTAAACTGCATTTGTTATGTGCTATATCTTATGCAGTCTACTATACAGAAAAAGTTATGAGGTAAAAGTTAAAATGGACACAAAAGAAGGCTCATTGGAAAGTTATCTAAATGAAGCTCTCGCCGGCCTTAGCCAAGCCCAAAGCTCTTATGAAAAAGTATACTCTTGTCTGAAAGCAAAAGAAAGGTTGACCCCCGAGGAATTAATTCTCTTCAGATTCTTCGAGTTTCCATATTCCAATCCAGTTAGAATGATGGAAGAAGCAACAAGTCTCTTTAGTAAGGCAATCAAAATATATCAAGGTAGCCCTACTGAAAGTGTGGGTATCGGTGGCGAAATAAAACTTAACGAAAGCAAGAATTTGGAAAGAAAATTAACTGAAGCTAAAGGTAAAGTTATAGATTTAACTACAACAATTAGCAGTGGAGGTTTTGAGATGTGGTCAGCCACAGTATTACATGAAACAACTTATCTGATAAAAGTAAAAGAGTGGTTTTTTAGGGGGAATGCACTTCATATTGTTCCAGAAGGCACTTATTGTTATATTACCAAAAATTACTCTGATTCTAAATTGATCAGAGTGGATGAATGCGAACACCGTCCGGATGGCCAAAGTTGTTATTCTTCCGGTGGGGGTCCAAACTCTCTTGGCAGTGGGCATAATTGCCGTGGAGAGATTATAATCCCCAATCCTTTGGATAAAAGAATCGAAATCTTGCCTCCCACTGAAAAGATAAAATGTGGAAGCCAGTGGAATAAAACTGAAAAATGAATAGCCCCAACCTCTCTGAAATCCAAGAACTTATCGAATCCATCCTGCGGAAAGCAGGAACTCTCTTCACTGAGCCTACAGAAAGATACTTCTCTTTCAAGACTTTCAATCGGGCAGACGTAAAAGAGGTATCTTATCTTGGCAGTGCTGTAGTTACCACATTGGATGTATTAGTCCAAGATTTTATTCAGGCAAGGCTGTTAGAAGAAGGCTATGATACTTTTGGAATGATGGCAGAGGAAGATACTGCTCTTACGGTCTATTTTCCCCAGCATGCCCGCTTCCAGTGGGTGATTGACCCTTTAGACGGAACCCTAAACTTTCTTAGTGGGCAGAAAAAATTCTTGCAATATATTCATGATCGCTTTGGCAAAGAAAACTTTGAAAGTTACTATCAGGCTAAGCCAGAGTACAGTTCTACCATTCTGGGATTGAAAGGAAGAGGCGAGCAAATGAGAGACGAGTTTCTGGTGTGTGGGATTTATTTTCCTTTCACTGACATTTTTTATACTGCCATTCGGGGAGAGGGAAGCTACAAGAACGGAATGCGTTTCTTCCAACAAAAATCTTCCGGTCAGGGCTTAATCAAAACAAATTCCCCTCTCTTCCGAAAGTTGAGGGGAAAGAGCGAGCGCTTGGTAAAAGCCGAGGGGGCGGGACCAACTTTAATAGATATTGCAGAGCGGGGCGAGCACACTTATTTAGTCAAAGAGGCAGGCATCTATGATACTGGCCCGCTCTCTTTAATCGTTACGGAAGCCGGAGGGGCAGTTACTGATATTTATGGAGACTTTCCATGCTTAGATGACACCGGCACCAAATTTGAATCGTTCCTAGCCAGCAGTTCACAGGAAAAGAACCTGAAAGCAGTTAGGTTTTTGCGTGATGAGTTCAAATTTAATTTTGAGAGGGCAATCTAAGGTAAGGTAGAAACAGGAGAAAAAAGAATATGATTGATAGAGTATAGAAATAATTTAATAAGAGTGGAGATTTAAGCTTGAATAAGATGAGTGGAGGAAGAAAATGGAAGAATTAACGGACTTATCCGACAAAATAGAGCTATTAATTGGCTTTAGAACATTTACAGTTAATCATGAGAGTCGCACCAGTAAACTATATGAAATTGTTAGGGATGAAGACACTGGCGAAAGCAAACAATATTTGAGTATCGGTAGTTTCAATAATCCAGAAAAGGGTCTTTCTAGTGTGTTTGTCATCTATCTTACACCCAAATCGCGACTCTTAAGAGCGGACTTTCTTTCGAACATAGAAAAAGCAAAGGATGGAAAACTAGAACTAAAGAAAGAAGGATGGGGAAGTGCTTTTTTTATATGTTTGGATAATCAAAGTTATAGAATATTTGATTATGATGAGCATGGTAAAGTGAAAGAACTAACTAGCAAAGAAACAATTGATAATGCTGTTAATACTGCTTTAAGGCAATATGCTGCTGCTTTTGAGGAAATGGAAATAGAAAAAAAGATTAATGCTTATTTAGGGCAAAGGGGTCTCGGCTTAAAGGGAAAATAAATTAAAAT
>JAGVMW010000083.1 GCA_020053615.1 archaeon
TACTTTGAAGTGATAAATAGCCAAAAGATTTAAATACAGAAAGCTATTTTAACATAAATCTTAGTAATAATCATCAAACGGAGGTTAATTAACATGCCAGGAATAATCGAAGACGAAAACGTAACTTTTATCAAAACCGGAGCGAAGCCGGATACACTAGAGACGACAGTTAATGGTGCTGCGGGAAATGCTGCTGCACCAGCTTCAGGAGTAATAAGCTGTGGAGATAAAGTATGGAATGCATACAAGACGTTGCGCAGTACTCTTAACCAAAATATATCTCTCCCGATTGAAGAATGCTACAAAAATATCATTGTTAACTTCTTACAACTGGAATACATCAGTAACGGGAGTGACAGAAAAGCTAAATTTAAGTTAGACCAACTTTCACCGGAAAACTTAATTGAATGCCTTAAAACAACCTATGGAGATTATATCGCCGAGACCGATATTGGAGATAAAATTAAAGCAGAAATGGCACAAGGAGGAATGCCCGATGAAGTTGCTTCATTATTCCCTGAGATTCAAGCGTTATCACGAATAAACCCAATTGGTTATTACCTTGGTACGTATGGAGGAAGTGATTCCGTAATCACACAACCCAACCCTTACCTATTAGTTCTATGCGCCGCTCCAGATTATAAAGCATTTCTCGCCGGATGCATTGAATTAGCAGAAAAGGAAGGTGCTTTTGCTGAAGTAGATTTTAACGCGAATATTAATGTTAAAGATACTAATCACCAAAAGGAAAAGTTAACAAAATATATAGTAAAGTATGCTCAGCAGATAAAGCAGAAAGAGATAAGTCCTATCCTGAAAGAACTGCAAAGGATACCGGTTAAGACAGGAATATGAATGCACCACCAACACATGCCCAAAACCATTGAAGGAGACGAGGACATTGAATTTGCACCAATTAAATGCAAAGCAGATACTCTAGGAAGCACTTTAGATGATATGACAGAAGATAGTAATCCTAACACTTCCACTACTTTAGGAGGAATGGATAGAGTCGTAGCAAATAAAGTATGGAGTGCCTACCTAATGGTACTAGACCAATTTGTTGAGCTAAATTGGCTACAAAGAATCGCAGATCGTTGGGATGGTGGAAATGATCTTAGACCTTTTTTTCCTCGAGGTAAAGCTTACCAAGGGTTAGTATGTCTTACGGTTAGTCTTACATATAAAAAATACCAAAAAAGCAGTTCTGAACTTGCAAAATGTATCTTCGCACATACTGCTCAAATCGAAGGCAAACAATTTAAGCAATTACTTTTAGATATGTATGGTGATTCATTCAAAGATACTGACGTTTTTCAACATATCAAAGAAGAAGTTGTTAATTTAGATCATTACACTCATCTTCCGGAAGTACATCATTTTAGAACTCTCGACAGAAAAAGAATTATGACTAATTCTAAGACCATTGCCAACCCATTTTTATTAGTTTATCATGTAGAACCACAATATCGTCCTTTTATTGGCGGAGCGATTCTAACTGCAGAAGAGAACGGGGAGTTTACACCAAACAAATACCATGAGATGGTGCAGATAACACCTCGTGCACATCCCAAACCTTCAATGAAAAGTATCATTCAATACGCTCAAAAAGTAGATGAACATAATGTCAAACAGTACTTAGAATTGCTAGAACAGATTCCTTTAATCGGAGAAAGAAATTAACACATGCCCAAAACCATTGAAGGAGACGAGGACATTGAATTCAAGCCGACTACTGCACAGGCTGATAGCCTAGACGATGCGGTAACTGGCACTCAGACTTTAGGAACAGCTAATGCCCAAATAATAACCCCCGAAGTGATGGATAAAGTGTGGGATGCATATGTTTCTTTTGTGGTTAACTGTGGTTATGGAACATTACCAAAATATCGCGACTTGCTGGATGAGAGACATAAATTTGCCGTCTGTTCACTAGCACAACTGTCTTATGTAATCCCTAAAAGAAATAGAAGTGCAAATTGGTGGAGATTAGAATTCACTCCAACTTCAATATCCTACTTGTCGCTACTGACCGGTCAACAGGGTGCTGACGCATCTATAGTCAATTCCCTGACAAAAGGAATTAGTGGGGGTATTGCTCCGGTAGAAATAGTCAATCTTATATTTCCAGAGACACTCGTTTTTACTGAAGCAGTGGGAAATATCAAAAATACTTTTCTTACGAATATTAAAGAAACAACCATGAACCCTTACCTATCTGTGCTGCACGCTGCTCCAAAATTTAAAGGGTTCTTAGGAGGAGTGATACACCATGCCGAAGCTCAAGGAAAATATAAATTTGACTACAACAGCAAAGTGTATGTTGCCACTGCCCCTAAGCCGTCATTAGCAGACTTAGCAGAATACGGTGCGAAAATTGGCGTATCTGATCTCACCCCTTACTTAACTGAACTATCCAAAATACCAATAATAGATACTACCTAAAAAACCATGAGGACTAAACCACAAAATGATACCAACCTTAGAAACTATTACTGCTGAACTGAAAAGTAAAGGAGCAACCAACGAACAAATAGAGCCAACAATTCAAACAGCTAGTATGTTAGCATTAGTGCAGGCAGCCCGCTCCGTCATGAGCGAAGAATGCATGCCTACTCCACTATATCGCTTAACTTATGACGAAACTTCGCACCACCTGCAATTTCAAAGTTTAGATGGCAGAGCGGCTATCCCTGATTCAAATGCTTTAGATGTAAGCATGCTGGATATGCTCTTAGCCGCAACTTTCCGAGAGAAGATGCCGTTATTGTTTGAGGGGAAAACCGGAATTGGAAAAACTTTCACCACCGAAAAACTGGGCAAGACTTTATTCGCTCCAGAAAATTACCGTGTACTAAGATTAAACCAAACCATGTCTAATGTGCAGCAGCCATATGTAGAAGGAAGAATCGAAAA
>JAGVMW010000120.1 GCA_020053615.1 archaeon
GAAGTATGATAGTGATTCTTTAAAAGTTTTTCTCGTCATTAAAAAAAGGTAACTAGTTGTAAGGACTCAAAAAAGGTAAATCTCCTTCGGAGATACTGATTTTTATAAAAAATCTCGAGATTAATCCCCAATTAAAGACAAAAAACTAGGAAAAAATAAATAAACAATATTTCCTTACGGCTTATACCTTTCTATCGTCCTCGGAAAAGCAATCGCGTCTTTGATGTCAAACCTCAAAAATTACTAAAATTTGATAGAAAAGTATTTATATACTTTGAACTTTAAGATAAGAAAATGAAAGAATTCGATGAAAAAAAGTTCATGGAAATGTTAAAACAGCCAACTACTTTAAATTCTGAAATCCATCTCTTTGAGAAAGTAGCAAAAAAAGGGATAGAACCTAAAGAGAAGAGATGAACTGGTAAATCTTCGGGTATCTTTTTTGATCAAAAATTCCTAACCGGTAAAATAAATATGAATTAGCAAAATTTTCTAAAACAAAGATATATCTCTCTTGTTCATCATTTTTGTCTAACGTTGCCGGAACTTCTTTGAGCATTAAATAATAAAATTCTATTCTTTGCTGTGGACCCAGTTTTTTATCCCACACCAGATGTCCAATTTCGTGGGTTAAAACTTCGGTTAATTTATCGGAAGAGTTAGGGTATAAAATGATATAGTTCAATACGGCAAGATGCCGGCCTTTTGTTTCTATACAATCTTGACAGAAGTAATTTACAAGATATATTCTGGGAATCAGTGAGAGATGATTTGGCGGGATAATTTCTAATGCAGTATTCAATTCATTAAGAGTAATCTTTATTTCACTTCGATCTTTAGATAAATAAACTTTAACGCTCTTTATTTCTAGGATATCATACTCATGTTTATTCAAAAGACTCAATTCGGGATTCTCTTCTTTCATCCTACGGCTTATACCTTTCTATCGTCCTGGGGAAAGCGATTGCGTCCTTAATCGTATCCAAACCGCATATCCATCGCACAATTCTTTCTACTCCCATTCCAAATCCGCCGTGAGGAACCGAACCGTATCTTCGTGTATCTAGATAGAACTCATACTGTTCTGGCTTTTCTCCTTGTTCAATAAGCCTTTCTTTTATCTTCTCAATATCATGCTCTCTTTGTGAACCGCCAATTATCTCTCCATGGCCTTCAGGTGCTAAGAAATCACAGCCTTGCACCGTGCGCGGATCTTTTGGATCTTCAATCATATAAAACGCTTTTACTTTCTTAGGATAATTGGTGCAGATAATAGGCACATCATACAACGTACTCAATTTCTCTTCTTCAATGGTGCGTAAGTCTTTGCCCCATTCTATATCCATATGACATTTGTCTTTCAAAATCTTTAACGCATCAGTATAAGTCATGCGTACAAACGGTTTCTTTAGCACTGGCTCGAGTTTTTTGATATCCCGACCCATTATTTCTAAGTCAGCTTTATTCTTATCCAGCACCTTCTTAACGATAAACTTAATCAATTTCTCTCCATAATCCTGAATATCTTTAAATGTACTCCATGCCATTTCCATTTCCGCATGCCAATATTCAGTTAAATGACGAGAAGTCTTGCTTTTTTCTGCTCGGAAACTGGGAGCGATGGTATAAATTTTCTCCAATGCAAAAATAGCTGGCTCAGCATATAACTGCCAACTCTGTGCAAGAAATACGTCTTTTTGTCCGAAATAATCTACTTTAAACAAATCACTGCCGCCTTCACATTGCACTGCCTGAAATATTGGCGAGTGATATTCATAGAATCCTTCTCCTTTGAAGAATTCATCTATAGCTTGGAAAATGGTGCTTCTGATCTTCAGCATAGCAGTCATTTTTCTGCTTCTCAACCACAAATGGCGGTTATCAGCCAGAAATTCTATAGATTGGTCTTTAGCAATAGGATAATTTTCGCTCTTGCCAATTAATTTGTATTCTTTGACTTGGATTTCGTATCCCGTTGGAGCGCGTTTGTCTTCTTTCAATTCTCCGATAATTTCTAACGAAGCTTCTATTTGAATATGGTCAATCTCTTCCCAAGATTTCTCAAAGTTGGTTCGTTCCAGTACACATTGGATAATATTAGTAGAATCCCGCAGTACTATAAACTTCAGTTTGTTGCTCCCGCGTTCGCGGTACACCCAGCCGTGGACGGCAACGGTGCCTTTACCCTGCTGGATAGCTTCCTGGATGGAGATGATTTTTTGGACCATTTTAATGGAAAGAGTATAACCCTATAAAAACTTTACGAGGAATTGCTCTGGTTTCTTAGCTTTACATTCCTCTCTTGGATGGAGTATTCTATAAGCGTGAAATTCTCCGTATAGTGGTGATGATTACTAATAAGACCATCTTCACGATCACTCCCCATATAATTCTTATAAAAATCTCTTGCTTTAGGAAGGGATTCGGTTAGAAAGTAATGCTCCCAAGGGTCTTCACCACACGCTTGCTTAGCCACAATATAATTATCTCTTAAAGTATCAATTAAGCTCAGAATTTCATATTTGTCTTCTTCATCTCTTTTGCTATCTAAAACATATTTGTATTTACCGTATAATCCATTTATCTCTGTAGTTATAGGCAGAAGTATCGCTTGTTCCAATGGTGTTAGAATACTTCTTATCTCCGGTTCTGACACCCCAGTTCTCCCACTCTTTTCGTTATATTGCTCAATTTTTTGAATAATTCCGTATAATCTGCTTGCTTCGTCTTTCCCATCGTTAAAAATAAAATCTGGTGGAGGTGTTTCTCTAGAAAGTGGTTTTCTGCCATATCCTCTCTCATACATCTTTTGTAACAGTTCTGGCTTATGAGAATACAAGCTAATAACAAAAGAAGAAAAAGGAACATTTGACGTTGGTTCAAATAGGTCTGCAGCAGTAGAAAAGCATCCCCTGTTATCTGGGAGAGTCATCTCAACAACTAGGTTTAAATGATTTCTTTCCCAAAATGCAATTTGCCATTGATATGCTTCTTCGTTAGAAATAAATGAATTACCTTCACCTTTCATTAATCTAACAGCCATTTTAGAATATACATCTTCACAATTGTACTTTAACATATAAACCCAATCTAGTACTTCGTACATAATCCCCTCTTTAGCTCTATCAATTCTAATCTTGGCAAAATCTTCCAACTTCGCAGAAACTGAAACAAGAGGTTCAAGCACGAAGGAATCACGACCTCTTTGAACTCCCTTTTGGTATTCTCCTAACGGTTTTCTGTCCCATCGAGAACTCTTATAAAGCAGTATTTTCATGCTTTCCCCAAGATGCCGGACAATATTATCCCCTTTCTCTTCTGTTAGAGATTCCAATTGGCTACAGCTACCCCCTGGTTCAGAAAACGAATAAGGTCTTCCAGCAATATACATAAAAGGCTCGGTCGGTTTTTCCATAGTTTTTTCTTCCATTGTTTCCTCCACCACCTACCACCTGTTCAAGTAAAAACTGTGGCTATTTATAATATTTATCACTATTTCTCATCTTCGGCTAATTTCATAAATTATCATCCATCTCAATCAAACCTTCTCCACTGCCATCTGATGCACTTTTACTGCTCTTCCTGAGGGGTCAGCCATTCCCTGAAACTGCTGACTCCAACGATAAGCTGTAGGAGTAGAGCAGGCAATAGATGGGCCATGCTCAACCGTCAAGGCTGCTGCTTTGCTGGGAAACAATTCTGCGAAGATGCTGCGGTAAAGATAAGCCTCTTTAGTTTCGGGTGTATGTACAGGAAACCTCTCCGCAGCTTTAGCCATCATTTCATCAGTAACTTTCTCTTGGGCATGGGCTTTCAGCGAATCTATCCATCCATAGCCAACTCCGTCAGAGAACTGCTCTTTCTGCCGCCACAAGATGGAATCGGGGATATAGCCTTCAAAAGCTTTGCGCAGGATATATTTCTCCGGTTTGACTTCCCCATCCTTTCCTTTACCGCACATCTTATCTTTCGGATCAATACTCATGGCATAATCAAGGAAATCTTTTCCCAAAAATGGAACTCTGGCTTCTACACCCCAAGCAGCCATGGATTTGTTAGCCCGCAGGCAGTCAAACTTGCTCAGTTTCTGCAGCTTACGCACCGTCTCTTCATGAAATTCTTGAGCACTGGGAGCCATGTGGAAATACAAATAGCCACCGAACACTTCATCAGCACCTTCTCCGGAAAGAATCATCTTTATTCCCAAGCTTTTAATCTTCCTAGCCATTAGATACATAGGAGTAGAAGCTCTAATGGAAGTTACATCATAAGTTTCAATGTGATAAATTACTTCTCTTAATGCATCAATCCCCTCTTGAATGGTATAAACAATTTCATGATGCACGCATCCAATATGCTCTGCTACCTGGCGGGCAAATTTCAAGTCTGGGGAATCTTTCAGTCCGATGGAGAAAGAATGCAATCTCGGCCACCAAGCTTCTTCTTTATCATCTGACTCTACCCGCTTTCGGCTGAACTTAGCGATAATTGCGGCGATAACGGAAGAATCTAGCCCTCCGGAGATTAGGACGCCATACGGAACATCGCACATCATCTGTTTCTTTACGGATTTTTCCAGTTCCTCTCTTAGTTTGGTAAGTGATACTTTTTCTGTGGGATTTTTTTTAGCCCATTCGGGCTGGTACCAAGGGACGAATTTGCCAGAGCTGCCCAAATAATAATGTCCCGGAGGAAATTCCTGCAGTTTCTCGCAGTACGGCTCTATTGCTTTCATCTCGCTAGCCACATGAACTATTCCCTCTTTATCCCAACCGATGTATAATGGAACAATTCCGATATGGTCACGGGCGATAAAATATTCTTTGGTAATCGGGTCATACAAGCAGAAAGCGAAGATGCCATCTATCCTAAACAGGAATTCAGGCCCGAACTCATCATAGAGATACAACAATATCTCGCAGTCGGATTTAGTCTGCCATTCATGCTCTTTTTTCAATAATTCTCTCAGCTTTAAATGGTCATA
>JAGVMW010000056.1 GCA_020053615.1 archaeon
CAAACCTATCATTCCAAACTGCTTACCGAAGAAGAGTTTAATTCGGTGGAGAAAGATGTGGCTACGAAAGCTTCTTTAGCAGGAAAAGCAGCGGGAGAAAATGCTACGGGAAATATAGCAGAAGAGGGCTCCTACGGGGGGATAATTATAAGTATCATTGGCGGTTTACTCTTAGGAGCATTAGTTATGTTTATAATTTATCGCTATAAGCATCGGGAGGAGTATGAATTGTGAAAAAGGATATGAATTGTGAAGATGATGTGAATAGTGAAGATGATGTGAATAGTGAAGATGAAAAAGAGTAAAGAGATGAAGAAAGATAAAGAAAAGAGTAAATGGAGAAGAGTGATGTTGGCAGTAGCGTTAGTGCTAGTAGCAGTCAGCATCATAAACACTTTTGTTTTAATAACCCTCGCCGGCAAAGCAACTGAAGGCAGCGGACAGGTAAGTTTATGCATCAACCATCCGCCAACAATACAAGCCATCTCCAATCAAAGTGTTGATCATAATTCTATGTTCACATTACAAATTAATGCTACCGATTCAGATAACCACAGCTTGGTGTATTATGATAATACTACCTTATTTAATATAAGTAATAGCACTGGGTTGATTAACTTCACCCCAACCATCGTCCAAATAGGAAATTATTCCATTTTAATTACGGTGAGAGATTATACTTCTAGCTGTCCCGCAAATGTAAGCACCGCATTTAACTTAAATATATATAACCTTCCGCCAGTAAATAATGCTACCATTCCTAACCAATCTTGGGAAATTGATGTATGGCTCACTGGATTGGATTTAGATAATTATTTTTACGACCCGGAAAATGATACATTGAGTTATTCTTCCGTTCATGGAGATAATATCGAAATAGATATAAATAGTTTAAATGTGGTAACATTTTATCCGGACGTAGGGTGGAATGGGGTAACTTGGGCAAGGTTTATTGCAAGTGATACTCTAGCAACAAAAGAATCTAATAATCTTACATTGGGAGTGGGGGATGTTACCCCGCCGACCATTTTTGTACATCAGCCCAATATTACTGAATCGTCTAATAAATTGAAGAGCATACTGAAAGTTTCCATTTCCGAGAGGGGCACCATTAAGTATCGTTTAAATAACCAAAGTAATGTTACTTTATGTACTTCCTGTTTTGGCGGGATAAAAAACATTACTTTACCTTATTTCGGCAATCACAGCATTACTATTTATGCAATCGATATGTATGGCAATTTAAACTCAAAAGTACACAACTTTACTAACTACTTAGATTCAGATAATGATGGAATACCTGATAGTGAAGAGAATGATGCTGATAATGATGGACTTAATGATACTAATGATTGTTTGATAGGAGATGCAAGTAACGTAAACTTTAACTTTGGCCAATTAAATTTAACTATTAACGGTAGTACAAACTTATCTAAGCAATTCTCAGGGAATAATCCAATTAGATTCACTAATGGAACACTTCCAATTTTGGAATTTGATTATAATTTTAGCTTTAACTACTCTGCTTGTCAAAGATTATTTCGGCTTTCGGAAATTATTTTAGAGAAACAGGAGAACAATGCCGCACGAGGAAGTGTATTAGTAAGAGGAGTTAACTTATCTACTGAATCAACAAAAACAATTTATGTAGATAGAATAAATAGTTCAGGTAATGTGTGTTTGAAAGATGCCGATATTACTGAGATAAGCGAAATAAGCTCAGGATGTAATGAAACCGGAGAATATAACTTAACCTGCCCCGGAAGCTTAGGAAATTATACTTGTAGTGTGCTTACCAGTCAGTATAAGATAACTGGAGTTACACATTCTGGAGCAATAGAACTAACTGGCGAAGCGCCGGCTGCTGAAACACCATCGTCATCATCCAGCAGCTCTTCTGGTGGTGGTGGAGGAGGTGGCGGCGGAAGCTATAAAATAATTGAAGAAAAGATAATTGAAGTTGGTAAGAATGCTACTTGTGAAGCTCAAACCAAGTGTACGCCTTGGATTCCAGTAAACTGTACTTCTCCAGAAACTCAAAACCAGACTTGTATTTTGGTTAGAACTAACTGTATTGTAGTAGAAAAAGTAATTGAAAAAGTATGCGGGTGTGTTCCCCAATGGGAATGTTCTGTATGGTCAGAATGTACTTTAAATGATATTCAAATTCGAACTTGTACGGATAAAAATAATTGCGGACAAGCTTTAGGCATGGATATCCAAAAAGAGTGTGAATTTACTAATGTTGAGGCTGAAATTAAGCCTTCTGCCATAGCTTTAGTCGGAAAAGCGTTCTGGGGAGGATTAAAGAGAAGCGCAGATTATGGGGTTTATTGGATAACTTTAGTAATGTTGCTGCCGTTAATTCTGTTTTTAGTACGACTTCGCAACGGAAAGAAAATCAGTATATTATTTAATGACACTTCGTTCAAAGTAGATGAACACGAGATTAAAGTATGTACTGTTGTATGTGTAAATCAACAAGACAAAGTTAATCTGCTGGAAAAAATTAAAACATCGCATGATGAAGAGTTTAAGATTGAAAGGGAGATTGAATAAAAAAGTAAGATTATAACTTTTTTAAGATTACATTTAACGTGTCAGCTTAAATTTGCAATATTTTACTATTATTTTTTTATTAATTGGGATTACATTCAACAAATTTTTAGCTTAAGTCGGAACAAATTGCTTCAATTTATCCAGTTAATTTTACTTCTTTAATCGCTAGATTTTAGTCGTTATTTCCTTTATCGTCGACAAGACGAAGGTTTGTCGTCGGGAGCAGATACTTCTGAATAAGCGAAAAGAGCCTCGCCACGCTCTCACTCAGTATCTCCGAAGGAGATTTACCTTTTTTGAGTCCTTACAACTAGTTACCTTTTTTTAATGACGAGAAAAACTTTTAAAGAATCACTATCATACTTC
>JAGVMW010000008.1 GCA_020053615.1 archaeon
CGTTCTCCGTAGGAGGCAACCCTCTTGTCAGCTGGATGTTAAAATCTAAGAAGCTCGACCTGATGACGGTAACGCTTCACTTTACTGAAGTATTACAAATTAAAGCAACCTTTAAAAATAAGCCTCTCTTTTAGTATAAACATAGCCGACGCTTATCTTGAGTTAAAAGAAAGCACAGCTGCATGAGGCAAAAAATAAGGCAGACAAGAAGTAAGATTCTTGTTTGTTAACCAGATTAGTGGGATTGAGCGAAGCGAATATCCCATCAATGGACGTTTGCCATACGTAAATGGCAGGCAAAAGAAAAGGCAGACAAGATTGATTCTTGTTTGCTGTTAAATTAAACTATTAATTTAATGGTTAAAATGTTTGGATTAGAATCAAAAATAGGGGACGCTTATCGCAGGAGAATCAATAATCTTAGTCGGAAGCCTTTTTTTTTGTTGGCAGTAGCTGGTTTAGCTTTAGGCAGTTTTGGGTGCGAGAGTGATAGTAGCCTTACTCAACATAAAGACAAAAGAGATACCCCTTCATTTGCTTCTTGGTCAGATGATAAAAAACAAGATGTCCTGCTTTATTCTGACACTTGCCAGAAAACCTTCTTTCCAGATAAAGATGGGGATGGTTATGGTAACAAGAGCGGCAATATTTTTAGTTGTGAGAAACCAGAAGGATATGTGGACAATTACTCAGATTGTAACGACAACAATCTTTTCATTGCTCCGAATGTTCAAGAAATCTGCGACTTAAAAGATAATAATTGTGATGGCGCCATTGATGAAAGTTGGGCTTGCATCTGTATTGATAATGACTTTGACGGGTTTTCCCTCTACAGTGTTAATGATTGCCCCATCGGAAACGATTGCGATGATGAAAACAAGTACGTTCATCCAAACCTTGAAGAAGCCTGTGACGGAATTGATAATAATTGTGATGGAAGTGTGGATGAAGGTTGCGGCTGTGATTATGGAGCAACCAAAAAATGTGGGTTTACAGATATTGGAAAGTGTGAATATGGAACGCAAACCTGCACCAATGGAACTTGGGGGCCTTGCTTAGGAGAAATTAAGTCTATGGCAGAAGAGTGCGATAATTTAGATAATAATTGTGATGGTAAAACTGATGAGAACTTGACCAAAGTGTGTTCTAACATTTGTGGGGAAGGTGTGGAAACTTGCATGAATGGCTCTTGGTTAAACTGTACTGCACCAACACCACTCTCTGAAACTTGTAACGGAAAAGATGACGACTGTGATGGGAAAGTAGATGATGCTCTTGAAAAATATGTTGGCTGTGGTCCAAACGGAGATGGGCAACAAAAGCAGGTTTGTAATAATGACTCTTGGGTAAACTCCGGAAGTTGTCTTGGTGGCGGAGCTTGCAAGAACGGTGAAACTTTAGACCAGTTATGTGGTTCTGATACCGGAGAATGCCAAAAGGGAACGCAATATAAAACCTGCAGCAATGGCCAGTGGGACAGTTGGGGAACTTGCCAAGGAGAGGTTAAGTCAAAAAACGAAACTTGCAATAATAAAGATGACGATTGTGATGGAACAATAGATAAAAGTCTTACTCAAACTTGTTCTTCTGCTTGTGGCAGCGGCATAGAAACTTGTATGAGTGGAGTTTGGAAGAGCTGCAGTGCACCGCAGCCGTCAGTAGAGGTATGTGATGATAAAGATAATGACTGTGATGGAAGTGTGGATGAAATCAGTGATTGTACTGCATGCGATGCCTATAAAAATTATTCTTTTATAAATGGAAAATGTTGCACAAACGGGAAAACCAACGGAACTTCTATGTGCATTCTTGACAGCTTTGATATTCCGAAAGACATCCCGTTAGGTTTAGCGTGGGACTCGAATGAAAAAGTGTTGTGGTTTATGAGTGTTAATGTTGACGATAAAACAACGGCAACATTCTATAAAGTTAGCCCCAGTAACGGTAATCTCAACGTTCTAAGTTCATTTAATAGTGATTCTATGCAGGTTGGTGCACATGGCTTAGCGTTGGATAAAGATTATCTTTATGCCTATGATATTTTAAACTACATTTTTTATTATACCAAAGGAGGGGTTATGAAAGGTTATTTTGACCTCGCTCCGGAAGGGGAATACTTCGGATGTATGGATTCTGGCAGCACTGGTGTTAGTAATGGTCAGGGATTGGAATGGGATGGTCAATATTTTTGGATAAGTAGTACTGCTGACGCGTGGAATCTGGGGTTGGCAGATGGAAAAGTTTGTCAAATTACGACTTCTGGCCAAGTGATTAAATCTTATGATGCTCCAGGGATGGATTATCCAAACGGGTTATCTTTCGGAAAAAACTCTTTATGGATAAATAGTGTAGTAAATAATGGTCTTATTTTTAAGCCCACTATTTATGTGATGTCGATTACCTTTGGGGTGGTTCTTAATGAATATAGTGCACCCACGCTGTTTCCCCATGGCTTAGCATGTGAAGGAAATGATCATTTGTGGTATTCAAATTCATCTGAAAGTAAAATATACAAATTAGAGATAACTCAATAAAAACAGAATAAAAGAATTAAAATGTTTGGAGTATAAAAAATGAGCCTAGAACAAATTGTTAAAAAACCACGGTTGAAGAAAGTTAAAGATAGTCTGGACAAGGTTAGGAATTCGGCGGTTAGTACCATTACAGTCTACTCTTTAGCTGGGCTTTTAATTGGCAGTTACGGTTGCGGCAGTGACTCCGAGCAAGATAATCCCCCAGATAATGTTTATATCAGCTCCGGAACTACCAATAGTGAAGGCAAAGCAGTTTTCACCGACAAAAACACTGAAGAAATCGTGAATGTTTTTGTAAGTGGCGAATGGGGAGCTCCAATAGCAGATGCGGCAGTGGCTTTTTTTGATGGAGATAATTTTGAGATGTTCTATATTGAAGACCCAAAATCAGATTATGTTCCCCGGTTAGGGCTCTTTCCTCATAACAGCGAGCACCATTTTAAGTTAACTTCAATTAATACTGCACCTTGGACTATCGAAGATTATGACAAGGAAGAAACCTACGTAAAATCGGTGGAAGAATGGCTACAACAAAGAGGGGCTTATAACGGATGCTGGACTAAGGAAGAGATTAAAGCAAAAAATAAAGTCTATACTTATGTCTTAGGAACGGTATTGGGATTGGTTAAAATTGTAAACACTTTAAAAAGTGGGCAAAGCCTTGCTGAAATCGGGGGGATAGAAATTGCGGATTACAATCATGAATACTTCATCATGCCGAAATCGGGAGAGGGTTACTTCGGAGATATAGCTTATTACAGTCCATTTATCCCTTCAGCTGAAATATGCAATGATTTAGACGATGATTGTGATAACCAAATAGATGAAGGTGGGATTTGTGAAAAAAACAGCGGAACAATTTCAGATTCTGAATGTTCTGATCAATACAATCATTGTTATATGGGATGGGCTGACTGTAACTATGATTGTACCGATATTCCGTTTTCTGATACTGCTGCTAAATCTAAATGTAAGTGTGATTGTTATAAAGGACAACAGAACTGTTGTGAAAAGATAACTTGTACTCCAAAAAAAGAACAACTTGCCACGGTGGCTACTAGTCTCTGTCCTGAAGATCTAATACAAAAAGGGATAGAACTAACCTGTAAATGATGAATTAAAGCTGGATGAATAATTGTTTTGATGACAAAAAATATAACTAAAAGATAAAACCAATGAGGTAAAACACACCATGTC
>JAGVMW010000210.1 GCA_020053615.1 archaeon
CCTAACCATGCCAATATCTTCTGCAGTAAACCCTGCGTCTCTTCCATCTTAGCGTTTAAGTCTAAGCACTTTCCGCTGCTGCACTGGTTGCTCTGGCACTCAAAGTTATTTTGACAGGATGCATCTAATTCTTTTTGGGCATGTAGTTGTTCATCCATGTCGCAATACTGCGGCGAGCCTTCGTTAAGCAGGCGGAATCCAGTTGGAACTCCTTTGTCTTCGCCTACTTTACATCCAGGAAGTTTAGGTGGCTGATTACCTTCAGTAGGAACTCCTGCTTGCATAGCTCCTGAAGTGGTAGGGATATCAGAGCTTGCTTGCTGTCCTCCTGAAATTTCTCCTTCTTTAAATTGAGGTGTCTCTTCCAATGGCGGCAAGTTCTTCATTCCTTCACTTGGTAATCCCAAAGTATCACTCTTTGGATTAAGTTTGCTAGGATATTTACTTAGGTATTCAAACGCCACCAGATTCTGTTCTATGGATTCTCCTTTTGATACGGACATAGTAATTATCTTATCATGGGCAGGCCAACTGTATTCATCCATACTTTCTGTAGTGCGTTTTACTAACTTCATGTTCTTTACCAGAACAATTTCCAAATTGCCATCTTTGAATGCTTGTTCAAAGGCAGCATCAGCTTCTCCTGGGTTTTTGAAAGATTTAACATCTACTTTAGTGTTAGCTTTATCTAAGTCATAAGTATCTTGGAAATTTTCATTAGTATTTCCTTCTTGGTCTTCCACAAATTGATTACTTTCTTCTCTTTCATCCTGCTCGGTTCCGTTTTGGAATTTATCTGGTTGGAATTGACCTTTAGTATTTCCCATTTTTTTTGGAGCTACTTTCTGCATTTCTCCAGCTTGTTCTTCTTTAGGCGCATCTTTAGGTTTCCAGAAATAGAAGAAATTTCCTATTTTCTTTAAAGGAACCCATGCTCCATTTCCTTCAGGAATTTCTGGAGGTTGATCTTGTTCATCGGGGGATGTTTCCTCTACAGGCTTTCCATTTTCATCCAAAGGAGGAAGAATTTCCTGCTGATTTCCTTCTTTATCTTGGAAAGGCTTTCCGTTTGGAGGTTGAGGATATTTACCCGGCTGGTTTCCTAAATTAGGAGGCAGAGGTTTATCCTTATTGAAATTATCTTGTGGCTGTCCTGGAGTTCCCATTGGCGGTTGATTTGGTGTCCCAATTGGTTGGGGTTGGTATTTAGGTTGTTCCATTCCTTCAGGTTTTTGTGGCTGATTAATTGGCTCTTCCGTCTTAGGTTCATTAACCTGTGGTTCTTGCGGCTCTGGCAATACTATATTATTAGTCGGGTTTTCTGCGGGATTATCTGCTCCAGGAGTTGCACTCAACTCTCCAGCCCAGGCTAACATCGATGTTACCAGCATTAAGCTAAGCAACAAGACTAATATTTTTTTCATTTTTATTCCTCCGTTATTTGTTTGTTTAGCATCATCAGGTCAAAATTCTTTCTTATCTCACTTGCTATGGCGACAGGGGGACTTGCCCCATACGGGGATGTCGCCACAACTATACCGCTTCTGGAATTTTGAAGATGCTAAACAAAACGTGTTTGTTTATTTACTCTTATTTCAGGATTCTACCGTTCAGAAAGGCGGGACGATAGTTAAATGATTGGCGGGACGATGGAACGATGCGTTGGGTGTGTCGATAAATGGGGTGGTTGTTACACCAAAGTAATAACGCTTCCAAAAGATTTATAAATAACCCCTCGTTTTCTACTAGTGCGTGGTATGTATACAATGCACCAGGCATTCACTATAACTAAACGGATCAGCAAACATGGCTCTCAAGCAGTCATAACTATCCCTAAACTGATTGAAAATGAGCTTAGGCCAGGCACTATTGCTGAGATTAGAATAACTATCTTAAATGAGGCATTAGAATGAGCAGCTTAACTTATGAAGAATTGGAATTCCCGAATTTTGTCAATACCCATCCGGCGATTGAAGTAAATGTTGCAACAAAAGAAATCAATCCAGAGACTAAAGAGCCGACAATCAAGACAATAGTTTTACATTTATCTGATGTGTCCAAAGCTTCAATGATAGCCGGAGTTCCATTTTTGAATATCGGAGATACCAGATGCGGCAAGTCCAGAATGATGAGAGATATTCATCAATGGTATCTTGGTGGAGATGCTGATACCAACGGAAAATCAAACTGGAACGTGGCCAGAAACGACTTTACGGCTGACGGTTATTTCATGACTATTGACCAGTCCAAATTAGGTGAAGGCAGGGGTATTTTATCTGATGCTAGAGTTCCAGTGGAATCCAGAGTTCAGGCTTTATGCAACATGGTTGATGAAATTAACTTGGCTCTTCCGGAAGTCCAGATAGAATTTTTTGGGATGGGAGAAGGGAAGCATAAAGGACTGACTTTGGGAAACAATGGCTATTATATTTTTATCACTTCCTGCAACCTTAATCGAGTCAATGGAGATTTTGCCGGAACTTCGCAAATTAATCGAGCTTTGCTCAACAGAATCGGAGTGACTATCGATCATGATTATTATAAAATTACTGATGCTGATTTAGATCTTATTTTAAGCCGGCAAAAAAATGAAGGACTTCGTGACATATCTGAGAAAATTCTGGAAGCTCATGGAGAAATCAAAGGCTTAGCTTCAAAGAAAAATCCATTTCTTGACACTTATCTAAGAATATTTTCATCTGGTCTGGATTACTGTGATAAAGATAATGATAAAACCAAAAAGCGGGCTTGGCCGACCAAATGCGGCAATTGTAATTTTGGTGGTAAAGACCTTTGTTCTCTGGTCAAACAGTCTAATACCGGAACTATTGAGCTTCTGAAAAAGTTTGCTTTAGGAATCAATTCTTTAATCGGCATGAAATATCCTGAAATGGGCATTACTTCAATTGACCCTTTTGATTTAGCTATGGAAGCATTTAAATTTACGACCTACCATGGCAATCTTAACGGTATGGAAACTCTCAGTACTTATGCCGGCGAGGACCAGGATCAGATGGCTGAGGCAGTCAGGAAAATTCGCGGAGTTATTGAGCCGCTTCGTAGTTATATCGAACCGTTGATTGGTTCAGCCATGACCGGAGAGCTGGAAACAAGATTCCTAGTAATAAAAGGCGAACCAATTATTTATTCTCTTGAAGATGAAGAAAAATGCAAAAAGAAAAAAGTTAGTTACAATCTTATTGACTCTACAGAAAAGTTTAATAATTTTGGCCAGCAAAATGGAATTAGAATGGATTGGCTTCCGGTATATCTTCAATCAATAGCTAAAGAGGCGGAGCAGAAATGACCTCCCACATGCTCATTCCTTTTCGCGGACGCCGAACCAGAACCATAGATGAAATTCTGGCTAAAGCTGAATCTCAACAGAAATCCGGCGAAGC
>JAGVMW010000013.1 GCA_020053615.1 archaeon
CTATCTACACACAAGTACTTTGTAGGATTATTCATAACAACAGAAGGAAGTTAAATTACTTCAGTATGGCGGTTATTTGAATTTATACGCAAAGCCCCTTTGGACTACTCGATTATTTTCTTCGATGACTTGATGCCTTATTATTATGCCGACGAAAAAATGATGCTTCTTTCTATTAATCATTCTGAGAGGGAATTAGAGAGGTATCTCCAAGATAATCTACCAATATGTTTAGACAACTTTTCTATGTTTCAAGAAGAGGGCTACCAAATTACCGCTGGAAAAATTGAAATCAAAGCTAAATTTAAAGGAAAAGTGATGATTGAATTAGATTATCCAATTATCATCAGCCAGGGAGTTTCTGTAATTGAACTTAATCATTTCTCCAATCAAATTAATTTGGATTTACCAAAATATTTCTCTGTTTCTCAAAAGTTAGTGGAAACTAGTGTGGAAAAGCCCGGTTATGTTTGTTTGACTTGTATGGAAAATCTGGCTACCCAAGAAAACATGAGAATTGAATCTTATCCCATTCATGATCAATCATACTTTGAAAATGATATCGTTTGGTATCGACTGGAGGATAAACATCCCAAATCGTTTGGTGGGTCTAATTTTTCTTTTGAATTTGTGATAGAATATGTGTCCCCAGAAATAGAAGAACAACTTCAAATTGAGGATATCCAAAATCTTGAAGGTAATGTTGGAGAACTGTTAACCTATTCAGTGAAAGCTAATCTAAATGAAGTGAAGTTTAAAGATGATACCGATTTGTTTGAAATCGGGAAAAACGGAGAAATTAGCTTTATTCCGACTTATGAACGAAAAGGAACACATTTCATTACCATTACTGCGGAGAGTGTTTCTGGTCAAACCGATCAGGAGCTATTTATCCTAAAAATCAGTTGAACTTAAAAAGAATCAAATAATAACCTCTAACAATGAAAAAAATATTAATGTTGGGATTGGCGATTATGATCTTAAGTTATTGTTCGTCCTTTTTATTAGCTGATGATACAATGACTTTAAATCAGTTCAATAACGATCCTACAACGGAAAATTTCAATAAGCTTAGTCCTACAGATCAACAAGTTTATGTAAGTCAACTAACTTTCACTGGAGATACTGACTTGCAAATTGCTACAGAGTATTTTTCTAGTTCTACCAATGTTAATGTTAATAAATTGACTTTTGGTAAGTTCATGAAACATCAAGGAGTAAATTTAGTAATTGAAGAAGGTCATGGGATTACAGATTATGATCAAAATGGGGCTTTAACCGGAGCTAATGGAAATATTAATGATATTTATCTGTTAGTTAATACTAATATTCAAATTAAAGTTGATCACGATGGGAATATTATTTTAATTGATTCAAAGAAAAAAGAGTGGGAATTTAAAGGGGACTTAAAAGTTAGTGAAAAAGGTAATCAGCCTCTTCTGGAGTTGAATCAGGGAACAATTGCTGGTAAGAATGTGGAGGATGGACAGTTTGTAATTTCTGATGGGAAATTAACTGGAAGTGCGAGCAGCTTTGGAGGACTCAAATTTTCAGGATCATCTCCGTTTAATTTTGATTTGGATAAAAACCAATTGACTTTAGTTAATGCAAATGTTGAAAGCATCTCTCCAGAAACGGATTTGACAATTTATGGTAAAAACGTGATTCTACCTAAAGTGGATAAGATTAATGAAGGAACTTTAATTTTTAAGAATGGTCGAGCAGTTAAAGTTGGCAGTAATTCTGATGTAATAGTTGGTGGTTTTAATCATATTATCAAGTCTGAAAAAGGGTTGAATTTACTTTATGCCGAAAGTCCTGAACTAACTCAACTAAAACAGAATGAAGAAGCTGAGTTAGTAGCAGTTTCTGATAAATATTTTGGCAAAAATGGGCCATCAATTTCAGTTAAAGACATTGAGGAACTGGTCATCAGCAAACGTGAGGAAATTGATATTCTTCTCACACAAAATTTGGGAGTCCTAGATGAAATTTCCAGAATTCAAGAGACGTTATTTGAACCTCAGGAAGTGGCTAGTCTCGAGGGAGGAGGCAAACTAACTAAAGGATTAGGAGAATTAATTCTTCAGCAGGAAGAACTGCAACAAAAAATAGAAACGGCGGAAACTGCTCTTAAGAGTACCACTGATAAATACTTGCCTTTCTTGATTGATAGAGCAGAAATACAAAAGAAATATCAACAGGAAAGAGATAAAGCCTACAATCAAAATGTTATTTCTCAGCTAAAACCTACTGGAGAAAATTATTTCATTTATGGTAATCGCCGAATCTGGTTAGGTGGAGAAGGGTTTATTTCTAAAACAGAAGATAATAATGATATCTTTCCCGAGTTCAAGAAGGAGAATTTTCATGGTTTGACAAAAACAAGCTTAGGACAATTAGAATTCCGACCACAAGGGGGAGAGATGGATTTAGAGAAAGTCTCCCGTGACGGTCAACCATTAGCTTTATACACCAAAATGAATGGTCAAGGTCAGATAAATAATGGTAAGTGGGAATTCTCTACCGATGGAACAGAAATTTATGGGAAAACTGTGATTGATGACCCAACCGGAGTAGAAAACCTCGTTTCCTCAGATATGAGATTTGAATACTTAACATCTAGTGAAGAGAAGAAAGTCTATGATTTGGATGTTGATTCTACTTATTCATTGCCTTTGACACTTGAAGAAGAGAGAGGATTGCTAGATGAAAAAGGCAAAATAGAAACAGAGTTATCCCAACTAATTAAACGGGTAGGTGAGACAAATATTAAAGAATTTAAAGAAACGGATGATGAAATAACTTCTCTTATCGGTGGTCCGCGCGAGCCGGAAACTTTACTTTACTGGCAAGGGCAGTTAGCCAGAGCTTTGAAAAACCCAAAATCATCTAAATCTGAACAAGAAAACATTGTGAGTAACATAAAAGATAATATTCAGAAGGTTCAAACCAAAGTAAATACTCTCCTCCAGAAAAAAACAAATTTAATCGGGAAAAATGAAGGGGGTAGCCTAATAAAAACATATAGTCAAAAAGAAGACAGAATAGAAGAGATAGAATTCAAATTAAATCATCAAATTGGAGTAGGAGTGGATAAAACCGGAGCTTTTGGCCAGGTGATTAGCTCTGATAATGGTGATACCAAGTTGAGTTATCAAGAATTTATAGAAGGTTTTCCAGTAATTAAAAATGATAATATTTACAAGTATTCGACCGAAATCTACAAACCAGAAGCTGGAGTTACAGTTGGTGGAAGCAGATTAAACGTTCCGGAAATTCAAGAAACCAATACTGACCTACTTCAATTGGATATTCTTAGTGCCAGCCAAGAATGTATTGATACTCAATTTAGGCTGGCTTACGAGTATGCAATGGATACTGGAAAAGATATATGTTATGACAATGGAAAAACTTGCCTAAAAGATTCATCATTTAAAAAAGATCCTCAAAAATTCATCAAGCAATGGATGAAACAAAGAGGAGTAGCAAATTATATTCAAGGTGGTAAATCACAAATAAAAGATTCCAATCGATGGGATCATGATATTGAGATAGTTTCTCCCTCAGATATGCGGCCAGGAGATGTAATTCTTCTTGACCGAGGGCATGCTATTGGTGTTAAAGAAGTTTTGGAAGTTCCTCCAGGCAGTGGGAATAAATATTATAAACAATTCGCTGGAAGTATGCCCGCTATAAGTGCTCATGTTTATACTGACCTGACTGATGTTAATTCTTTAAGATATGACCAACTAAAAGGAGATGTTCCGGTTATCTTCCGTTGGAAATTCAGCGGAGAAGGAGTCGAACCAAAAGAAGTGACTAAAACAGTGAAGCAGTTACCGCTAGTGGCGGGAGAGGTTGGAGGAGTGGCACCAAAACCAGTAGAAGCGCCACAGCAGCCAGTTCAACCGGAAAAAGATAAAGTGACAGTACCACCAGTAATGGTTGAAGAACCTTCTCCTCCTCCAGAAGTTATAGAGCCAGCAGAAACAGTTGAACCAGCCGAGGAACAACCTCCTGTTTTGCCAGCAAAAGAAGAAATTGAACCGGAGGCAGAACCAGCAGTTGAGCCATCACCTGTTCAGCCAGCAACAATCAATCCTGTTGCGATTGTTTCTCCTCCACTCGTAATATCCGAAGGAATAACTGTAAAAACTGGAAAAGAATTATTTGGTAAACTTTCCCGCTGTCCGTCTTGTACATATTGGAAAGAAAATGGCGAATTTAAAGCTGCTAGCCCAAACAATATTCCTTTTACATTAAGTCCAAAACAGATTAGTCAGTTATCTAAAGTAGAAAAACAAGGGAAATTGGATTAAAGAAAATACAATTAAAGAAAACAAGTTATTTCTTACTTTATTTAATTGCGCCATCTTCGAATTTCAACCGGAGTACCAAAAGCATCGCACATCTTCTCTATTTCTGGAACATTACCCAAAGTATGCAAAACTAAGTCATCACAATCCAGAACTTTATTACCGTTATCTCTATAAAGAGCAGCGACATGCCTATAATAAAAAACAAGATCTCCTTCATTAACAGTGAAATAATTTATTTCTTCCTCTCTTTCATTATGAATTGTTCTATCATCATGTTTTTGGCTGATGGTAACTATTGGTTTGGTGTATCTGCTTCTTTTTAACCCCTCAGACCAAGTATAAGATAATTCTTGATGTCCAGCTCTTCGCCAGCCATAAAGAACAAAATCAGTGCAGTCAGAGCCAACTTGACCATCAATTTGTGAAGTAACACTTCCCCAAATATAAGGTGTGTTAAACATTTCAAAGAGATAGTCTGTCCAAGAATCAGTATCTGGTCTAAAAGAAACACGAATTACTTTTTCACTTAAACCTCCACTACGTAAACTTTCTTTGCTGGGAGTGTTTAATACCATCGTTTGATATTTAAACCGAGCGGTGTAATGCATTACTCCAAGACCAGACTGCAGAAAAGGGAATTGGTCTTGGTAAAAATCGGGATGGACATTCACTTTTACTTCCCAATCCTGGCTAATTGGAACTTCAACATAATAAATCGGATTGGATTTGCTTACATAAGAATAACTCTTTTCCATAGGCTCAACTTTTGAGATTTCAATTTCTGGCTTTGGTAAAGAAGAGGGCCAATTTTTAACTTGGTCTGATGATATTTTCTCTCCATCTATCTTAATTTTCTTGGCAGAGGTATAAAAGACCGTTTCCTCACCAACTTTAGCTTTTAGAACTAAGTAAAGTTCGGTCTTTTGGCTATCTTTGGCAAATTTTGGACGTTGGTCAGCAAATTCATTCTGGCCAATAATTTGAGTGACAAGATAAATCTGTAGGGGTATGATTTCTAATCCATTAGGTAATTCTTTTTCAGGTGATTCTATTCTTGAAATCTCTGTTTCTCCACCTATTTTTTGTTCTAAAGTCTGAATTGATGGGGGCATAGGATTAGAAATCGGGTTAGATTGTTCAAAATGGTCGAGAATAGGATATTGCAAAGAGAAGAGCAAAGATAGAGAGGAAACTAATTGATTAAGCATGGTACCAGAACGATTGAACATTTACTTTATAAATCTTTTGGTGTTTTGTTATTATACAGTAGTTATGCTTTTAGTTAATTTATTTACTGCTTCTTTCGGCTTTTCAGCTTTGGTAGTATAACTTCCAGAAACAAAATAATCTGCTCCCGCTCTGACTGCCAGCTTAATCGTGTCCGGATTCATGCCCCCATCAACAATTACTTTAACTTTTGGAGCGAGCTTCTTAATCTGCGTTATCTTCTTCAACTGCTTCGGCAGAAACTTACTCCCATAAAAACCAGGATGTACAGTAAGGACTAAAACGTAATCAATATGTTTCAGAAAAGATTTAATTTGATTGACTTTAGTTTCTGGTTTAATAGCAACTGCTACTTTTCTTTGAGTTTGTTTCATCCAATGATAATACCGTTCAAAATCTTTCAGCTCTTCAAATTGCGGAATAAATAACTCTATCTTCTTCCAATGAGTTTTAATCCATGCTTCTGGATGCTTAATCATTAGATGCGCATTGTACTTAAACTTAGAACTCAACTTAAACTTAAAATTCAGAGAATGATTCGGAGCAAATTTTCCGTCAACAATATCCAGATGCAAAACTTTAACAGTATTTTTCAGATGGTTTAAATCCGCATCTAACTCTTTTTGATTCTTCGCTACAATGGAAGGAAAGATTAGTTGTGCCATGTTATCTGGTTACCCCCGCAACAACCTTTACAAACAATCCAAAAGAAAGGGCAATAATTGTCAAACTCCATTCTATCGGTTGAAAACAATTTGTATTCATAACCGTGGCGAGAATAAACAAGATGACCAACCCATCAATCAACTCACTAATCCATTCCAATAAAGGGTTAAAATTCATATTATAGCCAACCAATAGACCTCAGTAATCCATACAATGCTACTAACACCCCTAATAATCCTACTACCAATGCAACCCAGTTAAGTATTTCTTTAGTTTTTTTGTTCAATTTCATTTTCATTGCTCCAGCTTCTTAATCTTATTAATTCTGCGCACATGCTTCTCCTCTCCTGGAAAAGGCGTCTCTAAGAATCGTTGCATCAATTTAGTGCTGTAATGAGCCGTATGATCCCAACCAGAGAGACAAATGATATTAGCATCATTATGCTGCCGGGAAAGATTTACTTCTTTAAATGACCAAGGCACTACTGCTCTTATTCCTTTCACTTTATTAGCAGTAATGCACATTCCATGGCCTGAACCACAAACTAGAATACCTTGTGTTCCTTCTTTTGCCACCCTTTTAGCCAACTTACCGGCAAAATCTGGATAATCATCATTAGGATCTTTAATTGTGTTTCCAAGATCTTCATATTCTATTTGGTGGTGAGCAAGCCATTTTTTAATTTTTTCTTTCAGCTCAAAGCCAGCATGATCGGCTCCAATATAAATTTTCTTCCCATGATGAACAATAACCCTATCTTCTTCATCTGCAAACTGCTTCTTTCCTAACAATTTATGTAATATTCCCATTTTTTATCACCTTTTTTTTGATACTCATTAGATTGTTACTCCTTGTTTAACCAGATGATCCCACACTAATTGGATGATGAAAGCTACAATGGTAACATAAGCATAAAACATATTGAAACACTCTGTTCCCCATGAAGTAAATATGGTATAAATCGCCCAGAGTACTGCAAATAACATTAGCTCTACTGAAACAACAGTATATAACCCGCTATCCACTTAAATCACCTTTAGTATACTCAATACCAATAACAATCCAATAAATGCTCCTACAATAAGGAAAATCCATGCAATAATATCTTTAGTCTTCTTTTTCATATCAAACACCTCTTTTTAGCGGATAAAAACGGTTGATGTTTTTTAATCTATCGTTGGTTTGGCACAGTCCAAAAAGTGAGTGATAGCACCATTATCACCACTGCCCAGAAAAATCGAGAGTGATTTTCTGGGCTGAGATGCGATAGTTGCA
>JAGVMW010000155.1 GCA_020053615.1 archaeon
GTTGTTAGATGGAATTAATGGGAAGACTTTAGGAACTACTGGGAATGGAATCGGGTATGCTTACGCTGGAAAAGCTCTTAGAGTAGAGGGTGGTTTGCTCAAGAGCTTAAGATTGGGAGATTATTTGGCTAATCCAACCAAAGGGAAAAAGGCGGCATTAGAGAATATTGACCTATTTTCTTTAGATAGTACTGTGGTGGTTGATTATCATCTGGTTAAATACTTTGATGCTGCTGTAAGCAAGTTAGAAAGCTACCTCTGTTCTGATCCTTTATTTCTAGAAAAGAAAGTTCGTGCTGGACTAGATGTCTTCTTTGAAGGAGCACAAGCAGCTATGTTAGATGTAGACCATGGAACTTATCCTTTTGTTACTTCTAGTAATACCGTAGCCGGAGCAGCATATGTGGGAGGAGATTTATCACCAAGATATCATCATAAAACCATCGGCGTGGCTAAAGCGATTATGTCTCGGGTGGGAAATGGCCCGTTTGCCTCAGAGTTTGGTGGAGAGAGGTCTGAGAAGTATTGTATGGAAGATGGCGGGAAGGCTCATACTAAAGAGCAAGAATCAGCAGCATATAATCCCAAAGAATTGCTAAAAAGCGAAGATATGTTTGAGCTAGGAGTAGGATTACGTATGTTAAGTAATGAATATGGTGCGACAACTGGAAGACCAAGACGATTAGGCATGTTTGATTTAGTGCAATTGAAACAAGTGTGCGCGCTTAATGGAGTGGATGAATTGTATATCAATAAGTTTGATCAATTGGCTTTGTTTGAGCAGACTAGGTTGCCAGGAGTTCCTGTAGTTACTGGTTATGTTTTAGATGGAAAAGAGATAGATTACATACCAACCACCTCCGAAGTATATCGTAGAGTTACTCCTAAAGTATATTATCTTCCGTATCTGCCTGAGATTAGTCGCTTGAGACAATATCATGATCTTCCACAACCGGTTAGGAATCTTATTTCTTTCATAGAAGATTTTGTTGAAGTTAAAATTCATGGTATCGGTGTAGGTCCGGAAAGGGATGAATTTGTGGATACGTCACCGGAAGAAAGGGTGAAGTAAACAAATCGTAAACCGCAACAATAATCATTATTCTTTATCCAATAAGTTTATATATTCGCACCTATTTTTAATGGTTTACACGGAGGTAATTAAGTATGGTAACTATAACCCTTGCGGTTCCAGAAGAACTTAAAGTAAAGATGGATGGATTTCCAGAAATGAATTGGTCGGAAGTAGCTCGGCAGGCGTTTATGCAGAAAGTAACTGATTTGGAGTTCTTAAAACGATTTAAAGAGAAAAGTACCTTTACAGATGATGATGCTTTGCGCTTAGGAAAAGTAGTGAACAAATCATTAAGCAACCGCCTTCGGAAGATGGCAAGATAAAGATGGAATTAGTGATTGATGCGAATGCTGTGTTTGGAGCCATAATAAAAGAGAGTGTAAACCATCATCTGCTCTTCACCAACTTTTTTCAATTCTTTTCTAGTGAATATTTGTTTGTAGAGATAGATGAGCATAAAGATGAGATAATTCGCAAGACCAAGAAATCTGAAGATGAGTTCTATGCTTTGTTAGAGGTGTTAAAGAGAAGAATTAATTTAATCCCCCTGGAAGAATTGACGCATTACTTGAAGAAAGCGGAGCAAATATCTCCTGACCCTGATGATGTAATCTATTTTGCTTTGGCTTTAAAATTGAATTGCGGGATATGGTCAAACGACAAAGCTCTCAAAGAGAGACAGAATGTAGTAAAAGTTTATTCTACGGAAGATCTTATGAGGATGGTTTCGTTTTAGCAAAATTAAGTGTGAGTTATATCTTTCCGTAAACCATTTAAACCACCTTCCATTTTCCTGCTTCAACATGAAAAAAGAGGGAAAGATGAAAAAGGAAGAAGCTTCTACTAAAACTAATGTTACTGAACTGCTGAACAAGAGTGAGATTAGCTTGTGGTTAGATAATTATAATGATATTTTTTCTGATTTTGATCCTCGACCGTATGCTCATCGCGCTTTGTCGCAGGATTTATTGGATGAAGCTAAACGGGCAACCCGAGAAGCTCCCTCAGGAATTGAGTTGAGGTTTTTGATTCCGAACACCCAGCGCAATTTACAGCATGAATTTATGATTAAGAAACGTTTAAGGGAACATTTCAAGAAGCATGCAGCTCAATTGGAAGATGATTACAAACAGATGCGGAAGAAAGGAGTTATTCTTACTGTTATTGGAATGATACTGCTGGCTGCTGCTACGTTTTTGTATATGAACAATAATAATCAATGGTGGAATGCTTTTTTGGTGGTGCTGTTTGAACCGGCAGGATGGTTTACGGTGTGGATTGGATTAGAGAAAGCCTTTGCAGTGTATGAAAGCAAGGAGCATAAGTTTAATCGTCAGTTCTATCAGAAGATGACCAAAGCAGAGTTTAAGTTTGAAGGGTATTGAATAAATAAAAAGCGGGCCTACAGGGACTTTCGACGATATTTATTTATCGCTTCGAACCCTGATTAACCGGTTACTTGCAAATACTTTAGCTCTTATCATTGCTAGTATTCACCGAAGCCGATTGTGCTTTATGGCAATAGTATCCATTACACCATAGACCCACAAATCAGGTAAAAGAAGGATGATTTTTAAAGTTAACTGGGAAAAGTACGTGTTACTAACATCTTGGTTTATTAGGGCACAGTCCGTTTTGTGAGTGATAGCACCATATCCACCTGAAAACAAGGACGGCTTTGCCGTCCTGTTTTCATTTAATGAGATGCAACTATCGCA
>JAGVMW010000132.1 GCA_020053615.1 archaeon
ATTGTTAAATGTAAGTTTATCGATATCCACAAATGAGGGAGATTGGCTCAGTTTTAAGGTTTTTCTGACTACTCAAAAAAGGTGAATCGCTTTCGGAGAACAATCATATTTGTTTAGCATCTTTGAAATTCCAGAAGGAGATGTCGAGAGAGTGACATCCCCGAATGGGGCAAGTCCCCCTGTCACTCTCGCAGAATTCACTAGAAAGAATTTCAACCTTATGATGCTAAACAAATCCCTTTCCTCAAATCCATCCCAGAAAGTGTTTCTCTTTCATCTTCTCGTAAGCAAAGTCCATCAGAAATTTCAGATTCTCAATATCCGCTTGATTATACTTCAACAGTAATCTTAATGCTTCTTCATCGCCTCTTTTGTATCTATGCCACAATCTTACTGCTTCAAAACCGTCCACTTCTTTTATGTCTTCATCTCGGGATAGTCCCATAGCTCGTTCAATGTACTTCAACCCACCGGAATAACCCAATTCCCGGAGAATGTAACGCAAGTCAATATGGAACTTCTCAAAATTAATCTCCGGATATTTGGCTTTCAGGAAAGGAACATCAAAACATTTCCCGTTGAAAGTGATGATGGTGGAGTATTTGGATATTTCTTCCGGAAATTCGTGCATATTCTTATCTTTAACAAAAAGCTTACTATTCTGCCCATCATATATTCCAATTACGGTAACATCATTGAAATGCTTGCTTAATCCGGTAGTTTCGATATCCAAGAAACAGTAGGGAAATTCTTTGTACGCTCGCCAGTGCTGGTTTTTAGGCAGCCGCTGCAGGAAGAATTGTGGATTGTTTTCTTCTATTGCTTTTTTAGACTCGAGAATCTGCGAATGTAGCTCATGCGTCTCAGAAATTTCGTCCCAATGCAAGAGGTTGGACTTCCATAACTCCAATTCTTTATGTTCTGACACCAAATGGCAAAAAGTATTCTTTAACATCTATGCACCGAAAGCAGAGTTAGTTCAATCTATTTAAAAGATTGTTGTTCTGGAGAATATAATTTCAGCATCCAGCAATATCCCTCAGAAACATTTATCAATTCTAGCTCTTTACAATAAATCTTATTGAGGATTGCCTAAAATGACCAAAGAACTAACCATCAAAGATGAAATGACAGAATTTTTATTATATCATTCTCCTAATGGTGAAATTAAAGTAGAGGTCTTTTTCCACAACGAGAACATTTGGCTTACTCAAAAGAGGATGGCTGAATTGTTCGATGTTGAGGTTAATACCATCAATTATCACTTAAAAGAGATATTTAAATCTGGCGAATTAGATGAATCTTCAACTATTCGAAAATGTAGAATAGTTCAAAAGGAAGGAACAAGAGACATTGAAAGAGAAACCGAATTTTATAACCTCGATGCCATCATTTCCGTAGGATACAGAGTTAATTCTGCTAAAGCAACCCAATTTAGGATATGGGCGACCAAAGTCTTGCGTGAATATGTCATCAAAGGCTTTGCTATGGATGATGAGAGGCTTAAAAATGGCAAATATTTTGGTAAAGATTATTTTAAAGAACTGCTAGAAAGAATTCGCTCTATTCGTGCTAGTGAAAGAAGAATTTACCAGCAGATAACCGATATTTTCGCTGAATGTAGTATTGATTATAACCCTCGTTCGGAGATTACTACCGAATTCTATGCTACAGTTCAGAACAAATTTCATTATGCCATAACCGGACAAACTGCTGCGGAGAGGATTTACGACAAAGCCAATGCTAAACAGAAGTATATGGGCTTGACAACTTGGAAACAAGCTCCACAAGGAAGAATTTTGAAATCTGATGCCATAATTGCTAAAAATTATCTGGCAGAACCAGAAATTAAGAAGTTAGAAAGAACCGTTTCAAGCTTTTTTGATTATATTGAGAGAATCATTGAGAACAGAACAGTTATGAAAATGAAAGATTTAGCCGAAAGTGTCAATAAGTTCCTAGAATTTAATGAGTTTCGGGTTTTTGAAGGGAAAGGCAAAGTTTCTTTTAAGCAGGCGGAAGAAAAAGCTCTCCAAGAATATGAATTATTTAATAAAACTCAAAAGATAGATTCGGATTTTGATAAGTTTAGCAAAAATTTATTGGAGAAGGAAGAAAATACTTAATTTAAAGAACCATGCTCCCACCCCTCCTTATCTACCCGCCGTTCTGTACTCCCGCCAGCCCGCCTTATTCTTTGACGCACTTGAATGCCAAGCTGGGAAATAAGTGTGAAATATTAGATTTGAATGTAAAGTTCCATAACTTGAAGTTTCCGCAATTTGGAAGATATTTCCGTCAGGGAGACTGGAACTTTAAAGAATATGCTAAGCAGTGTAAAGAATATGATTATTTATCTGGAAAATGCTATTCTGAGAATAATAAAAAGATCATCCATCAGGAAACTCCCGAATTGTTTAACGAATTGCTACAGGAAATTCTTTCACGGAAGCCAAAAGTGGCGGGGTTCAGTTTAGTTTATTCCAGCCAAGTGTTTTATACGTATGCATTGATTAAAGAGTTGAAAAAATGCGGGATAAGATGTTTTGTGGGCGGTCCAGCAGTAACGCATCAACTCACGGATATTGCAGAAACGGATTTCTCGGAGTTTATGCAAGAAAAAGTATTGCCAATGGACTTTTCAGTATTTCAATCTAAAGATTATTTCACTCCAGAATTAGTCATTCCATTAAAAACTTGTAGCGCTTGTACTCATCAGAGATGTGCTTTCTGCACTCATCACCAGCATTTGAAATATGAAGAGTACGATTTGGAATGGATCAAACAATCAATTATCAAATCTAAAGCCAAAAAAATATTCTTTATTGATGATATGATTTCCAAGAAAAGATTATTGCAATTGGCTGAAACAATCAAATCTCTAAATGTTCAATGGATGTGCCAGCTTCGCCCCACTAAAGAGCTGGATAAAGATACGTTTAAGAAATTGTATGATTCTGGAGCGCGAGCATTATTCTGGGGGATAGAAAGCGGTTCCGACCGAATTTTAAAACTGATGAACAAAGGAACAAATATCGATGACATAGCGAAAGTGCTGCAAGATGCGCATGAAGTTGGAATTAAGAACGTCAGTTATATTATGTTCGGCTTTCCTACGGAGACTAAGCAGGAATTTTTGGATACGGTCTTGTTCTTAGAAAAGAATAAAGATAATTTTGATTTAGTTACCATCTCTAGCTTCGGGCTGCAGAAAGGAGCAATTATTTTTGAGCATCCGGAGAAGTTCGGAATTGATAAGGTTGAGATTAAAGAGAGAACACTGCTGGAACCTAAAATAACTTTTACGGTTAAAGAAGGTTTGAATGCAGAAGAATTATCTCAATTGCGGAAGGAATATCGGCATAGGTTGAGTAAATTGAACAAACTCCCGCAAGGGATGAATTTCTTTAGGGAGCATACGTTGGTGGGTTAGCTTTTATCCTTTCCTTCTAAATTCATACAACTCTGCCGGTCTATGCGCCCCTTCCATTTTCTTCTTCTTCAACGGCTTTAGAATCTTCATCTCCAGCAGCTTCTTGCGGAAATTTCTTTTATCTTGCGGTTCATGCAGAATTACTTCATAAGCTTTCTGCAATTCCGTCAAAGTAAACTCTTCTGGCATCAGTTGAAATGCAAAATCGCTTTCAATCACTTTCTTCCTTAACCTGGAGATAGCATATTCAATAATCTTTTTATGGTCAAAACCAAGCTCCGGCAGCTCATACACCGAATGCCAATGAAATTTGTCGCTGTCCTGAAGCTCTATTTTGCTGGAATCAACCAATCCATAATATACTATAGTTACGGTTCTGATTCGGGTATCGCGCTTTAATTCCTGCCCAAAGGTATATAATTGTTCCAAGAAAACAAAATTAGGATTTATTCCTGCTTTCAGTTTCAAAGCCATTCGTGCAGTTTCTTCAATTGGTTCATCGTATCGCACAAATCTTCCTGGAAGGGCATGCTTGCCGAAATAAGGCTCTTCTTCTCTTCTAACTAAACCAACTTTCAGGTCATTATTCTTGATAGTGAAGAGAACTACGTCTACCGCTAATCCGGGGCGGTTAAATTTATGGATATCGTCTTCTTTCATAGTGTAGGTATTACGATAAGTAAAATGGGAATGTTTATAAAATTATCTTAATTACGGATAACAAAATGGACTGCATCTTCTGCAAAATAGGAAAAAGTGAAATCCCTGCACACAAAGTGTACGAAGACAAATACTGCTTCGCTTTCCTAGATATCAAGCCTCATGCTAAAGGGCACACAGTGGTAATCCCAAAGAAACATGCCGTAACTTTATTTGATTTAGACGATACTTCAGCTAAAGAATTGTTGCTGGGAGTAAAGAAAGTTATGACCATCCTGCAGAAAAAACTTTCTCCTGATGGCTTCAACGTCGGCTGGAATCAGGGCAGTGAAGCTGGACAAGTTGTACCGCATCTGCACATTCATATTATGCCTCGTTACATTGGCGACGGTGGCGGTAGTATGCATTCCATCATCAAGAATCCAGGAGAGCTGGGTGTAGAAGAAGTGGCCAAAAAGTTTAAATAGTAGTTCTGTTTACACTGTATACATCATGACGCAAATAATATCTGTGAGAGTGTCGCCTAAGGTTAAAGCAGAGTTAGACCTAATGGTAAAAGAAGAGAAATTTGAACAGACTTCTGAAGCGGCAAGAAAAGTTTTAGCAATAGGATTAGAAGAATGGAGAAAAGAGAGAGCATTATCTCTATTTAATGCGAGAAGAGTTACTTTATCTAAAGGAGCCGCATTAGCTCAGATGAATGTATGGGACTTCTCTGATTTAATTAAAGAACAGGGGACACAGTGGATTAAAGAAAAAAGATTTATTGAGAGGGATCTTGCTAGAGGAATCTAAGAATGACCACATTAGTATTTGATTCCACACCATTAATACATTTATCTAAAGTTAAAATATTAGAAAAAGTAAGTGAATTAAAGTCAATTAAACTAATTCCCTCATTAGTTTATCAAGAAGTGATTATTGGTTCAGAAGAAAGAGATGATGCGACATATTTGAACTGCTTGGTAGAGAAAGGCATATTCAAAGTTGTAGAAGTAAAAGAGATAATAAAAAATTTACCAACAGTTAGATTATCTGATGCCGATATTCAGGTATTAAGCCTTACCAAAGAGAGAAAATGTCTCGCAGTGATGGATGAAGAAACAGGCAGGAGAGTTGCAGAACAACTAAACATTGAGACTATCGGTTCTGCAGGTATTTTGTTCGCTTTGCTAAAACAGAAGATAATTACCACAGAAGAGTTTAGGACTGCTTTTAACAACATGGTTGACAATGGCTGGTTTTGTTCAGCGGCATTGTATTCTTATGTGATAGAAGAAATGGAAAGAATAAGTGCTAATAAACGAACGTAGAAGAAGTTTAAGTAATTTCCCAGCAAAAACCTTATAAAACCGCTTATTTCTTCCTCATTAACTGGCGGTGTGGCTTAGCTTGGCTATAGCACAACGCTCATATGTTTGAGCTATGAGGCAGAAATGCTGATGAAAAAATACTGAGCTACGTTGGGATCCCGAGTTCAAATAATCAATGAGAAATGCATTGGTTTGATTGTCTCGGCACCGCCACTTTTTTTAATAATAACCTCTCTCTTTCCAGAGTAAATATTTCTTAATGTGTTTATTGTTGGAAAAGCCAAATAAACTTAGATATTTATTGAGGTTGTCTTGACCATTAAGATTTAGCACATGGATTTTGTATCCTACTCCCCTAATTTCTTGAGAGATTGAAGGCTTTAACCCAAAATCTTTGAAAATCTGCTCAAGTTGCTTAATTAATGGTTCTGAGATATTACATACTTTAATGTTGGGATAATTTCTTTTTGTGCCTCTAAACGGCTTTCTAAATCTTATGCAGCCATCAGTATCTACAATTCCCCTAACACAATTTCTAATGTAAAGATCATTTTCCATAATCCAATCAGGAATGATTATTTCTTTCTTCTTGCCCATCGGTAAACCTAATTTTTGCTTGAACAACACTAAATCTTTCTTAGTGTAAACTAAACAGGAACTATTGTTTTTCTTTCTTTCAGATGGAAGTAGATTGTACAACAACTTCATAAGAGTTTTAACATAATCTCGATATTCTGCATCATCTACTAAATGGCTGCTGTAAACGTATCCCCAATGATTTTTGTTTCCAGAACGATAAAGATTCATACTTCCATCACCAATGTGAATTCCGGTTTCTTCAGCTAATTCTTTACTGAATTTAGGTAATGTTATTAATTGAATGGTTTTGTTCATTTTATCCTCCTAATCTTCTACTACTTAAGATTGGAGTATCAAGAAAGAATAAATCTGAGCTAAACCTACAAAAAATCTTTAAGCTTTTGCTGACCTGACAGAGGGGATAGATTTTTGTTAAAGGTTTTGACATCATTTCTGTTTCACTAAATCAACAATCACGTCTAGTTTATTAATCTTATTTGTGATTGGCCGGCGTAGTGACTATTTTAGGAAAATTACCCCGCCGCCACTTTCTTTCACCAAATATTTATAAAATAAGCTTTCTTAATGATAAAAATGGTCAAAACTTACCCTGGAAATGATTATCGCAATTTTGTAAGTAATGGTTATGATAAAGATGTTCTACAAGAATTATTTGAACAATTTACGTGTTTAGGGTCGGAAAGTTCTTGGAATGACAGTGGTGTCCGTCCAGGTGAAATTAATTTTCAATATGAAATTGTGTCACCTAATAACAATACTTTAATAGTATATGACCGTTTAAATAAAGATAGAGTGATAGTTACTTCCACTGGATTAAAACCTTTTACTAGAATTTTAGAGAAAGAGATTAGTGACCGTTGTTTGGGTTTTGATTATGATACGTATCAATCCCTCCAGCATGCTTTAGAGAAAAGCAGAGATAAGTGAGTTCTTTAGCTCAAATTTTATAAATAGCCCTCAACTTTCTACTACTCAAGCCAGCGTGGCACAACCCGGTACTGCGCAAATCTTCAATGAAGAGCGTAAGCCTGGAATACAGGAAAGTACTGCGAGCTTGTTCCCGCAAGGGTATCCCGGTTCAAATGCAAAGAAAACTGCTGAATTTCCGGGCGCTGGCGCTTTTTTTATTTCGTTGACGAATAAACTCCGGTTACAATATAATCCGTATCAGCTCTCCATGGCCAGGTCCAATACTTTTCAGAATAGTCGATTTTAACTTTAGTCATAGAATCTAATGCTTGTTTTACTTTACCGTCAATGACATCATCATCAACGCTGAATTCCCACGTTCTTCCTGTTGTTGAACTTTCACTTGCCTGTCCTTCCATTGCCATAGTTCCTTCATTTGTTTTCAGGACAAATCCTCTAGTAGAATATTTGTTGATTACACCAACTCTAGAACCACCAGAATACTCACAAGTGTTCAAACAATGTCCGAAACCAAGCCCCATGGCTAAAATAACCACCCCACCAGCTAAAAAGCCTAAACTATTTCTCATTTTATTCCCTCCAAAAAATTATTTCCACGCCTCTTCCTCGATTATCGCTTCGCTTAATTCCTGACAGAAAATCGAATTAGTGCTTTTTCCTTTCTTCTTATGACAACGTTCACGATATAAGTCCAACAATTTAGCAGTTTTATATTCCGCAGAAGGTTTATGCTTGATAACATCAAAACTTGCATCCAGCTTCTGCAATTCTGAATTGGTGCTTACCACGTCAGTATATAATAATCCCAATCGGTCTTTAGTGCAGAAAGCATTATCAGCCAATTCATTAGTGCAGGTTCTGATGTAAAAATCTTTAGTAGCAGTCTCTTTTCTTAACTCTTCTTCCAACGAAGCTCTTCTCGAGGTATAAATAATCGCCATCAAAGAGCCGTTGTCAATAGTTACAGTTGGCTTGGGTTTAGGTGCTTCTGTATCTACTTCTTTCTTTCGTTTAGCATAAGCATCTCCAACTAAAGCTAATGCAGTCGCTCCAATAATTGCATAGTATAATGGTTTCATGTTTGTATCACCTTTGTAGAGTTTCCAACTATCGTTTTATAAAAACTATTGTTCTGGAATAGACAGGTTCATAGAAATTACGAGCTGTTTTGCATATTCTGAATCAGCTTTGTTGATAACTTCAAAATACTTCTGCGCTAATTTGATGCTTTCCTCACATTCAGAACTACACGGAAAGTGCGATAATAATACTGCATCTTTCTCACGTAGAGATAAGTTTGTCCAAGAATTAGTTGGAGATAATTCTAAGTTAGTATTGTTCTCATTGAAGTTCTGGCAGAAGAATTCTATGCAGCATTGTGGGTATCCCAATAATCTTCCTAACTCGCCATGGTTATTAGTTAGTTCAGCATATGATGCAAATAACGCTTTCTTCTCATCTTTGGACAGATATACAAACCACATTCCTGGACGGGGATCGTTTTCGTCGATGCGTATTCCTTTATTAGAAAATATTTTATCTTTATCTTCCAATAGAACTTTGAATTTAGATTTAATTAGAAATATCTTATTATCTTTACAAAATTCTTCTACTGCTGGTAATTCTGCTTCATAAAAACCATGCCTAACGACTTCTTTGGCATCGTTAAGCAGGAGAAGTACTTCTTGTGCTTTGGTTTTGGAGCCGAAGATGGGAGTTAGTTTGGGAATCATACCTCTTAGAAATGGCTTAATATTATAATAATTGTGGTACTGGTTTAAGTTTATCATTAAAAATCTTTTACCACCCTCTCCGTTCCATCGGCTTCGAGAAAAACAACGCGATTGTCTTTAGGCACATTTTTCAACAGAGTTTCCAAGGTTAGGGGGTTACTGGTTCTAAAGGTGCATTGTGTTGCTTCCTTTCCATGGTACATTGACAAGAAGCCATCAATCATCTCATCCACAGTAATGATACACCTCTTAGCTTGGTCAAAAAAACCGTAGGTGACTTTACCATGAATAGAAATAGCCGAATCTTCCGACATGGTGCCAAAGAGTATACCCACGTCTCCATAAACTGTTAAGTTAGTGTACTTTAAGCGATGGAACCGATGTTCTTTTAAATCTCCTCTAATCTCCATCATTAACGGCTTTTCTCTAGTTAGAGGATAAATTTCATAATTAGGGTCAAATCCTCTCTTCTGATACCCCAATTCCTGCCCAAAAAAGCTCAACGCCTTTGAGTTTGGAGGAACGAGCACAAAATTATTTCCACCATGCACATAACTGTTTATAATTAATTGATTCAAGAAGATACCAGTCATCTTGGCATAAAATATTTCTCCCTCAAATCCGATGGTTGACTGGAGAAATAAGTTAACTTTTTCCGGAGATAGGATATTGGTTATGCTGGCTAAGAGCCCAAGATGAGAACCATAATGCACTGCTGATTTATATTTCTTGAATAATCCGCTTAAAAAAGATATACCCTCTTTCACTTTCAGTTTTCCAAGCTCTTCAGATATATCTGGAACATAATCCCTAACAATTCCGTCAATTCCAGTTCCTTTCTGCAGTCTGATTTGAGCCATGTTTAAAATCATCTAATCCACGTATTAATCCGCAAAGTTAAAAGTTATTATCTCTTTTCCGTCTGAACTAGTGTAGATTATATCATTATCACTCTTTTTAATCTTCGGCATACGCATGTTTAATCATCTCCAAAAGTTGGAATCTCTCCCAAAATTCTAATTTTATCCCCGCTCTTTCTGCGGGTGTTC
>JAGVMW010000128.1 GCA_020053615.1 archaeon
GTTTCCTTCATTAGCTACAAAGTAGCTAACTAGAATAAATACTTTTCGCTTCTGGAGAATATAGATTGAAAATATCAAAAATTAGCTAAACAAATACAATATATCCATTACGGTTCGGATAGAATGCCAGATTGTATGCTCTTATGCCAGCACGGCGATGATGGAAAAAGCTTTTTTACAGAATTTCCTGGCTTTTCTACATCCGGCCATATAGATAAATCTTTACTGGAAAAATACATTGCTGTAGAACAAGATGCGGGAACCACAAGCCTAACTCACCGTCTAGCAGCACGGATTTCCGAAGAGGGTTATGCTGTAGGAATACTAGAAGTGCGATTTCCTCGAGGTATTATTGATTCAAATAGAATTACTGAAAAAAGTATTCAAAATGTTTTTAATTCGGAAAGCAATCACTCATTAGCTGAAGAGCTGCGCTCACTTCACAAAACCGCTATCGCTTACATTGAATCAAAGCTTAGTAAAGTTCAACCTTCTTTATTACTTGACATTCATAGTATGGCTCATTTTACACCGCTGGCAAGTTCTGAGTCATCAGTGCGGGCAGTAAAACTGGAATTAGGCAATATGGAAGAATACTTGGATGCCTGGCTGAACCCCTTACGCCGAGGAGAACGACGTTACGTTGATATAATTACTCAATTAAATGATGGAACTACCGTGGGGGATATTAAATTCTCCGCAATGCTGGGAGCAGAATTACATAAAGCAAACATACCTTATCGTTTCAATAATCCTTATCCTACTGCTCCAGAAGTGATGACTACTAAATATCTTCAACGCTACCCTGGCGTGGCTATTGATATTCCTAAAGATTATCTTGCTGATGGTCCTTTAGATGCATTAGAGATTAATCCAACCAAAGTAGAACAAATAGCTATTCCTATTGTAAATGCAGTATTAAAATATTTGAAAACGTTTCCAAAGAGGAATTAGTTTTAGGGAGGAAAATACAACGTCACCATTTTTAAACATGAACCGCCCAACACTCCAAGCCACACTCTGTATCCCCATTAACGGAGATGAAGTCCTTCTGGGAATGAAAAAAAGAGGGTTTGGTGTAGGAAAATACAACAGTTTTGGAGGGAAATTTGATTCTAGCAAAGATAAAACAATAGAAGACACTGCAATAAGAGAACTTGAAGAAGAATCGGGGCTTTGTTCAAAATTAGAACATTTGAAGAAAGTGGCTGAAATGGATTATTTTTATCCCTATAAAACCGAATGGAATCAGACCGTACACATCTATACCATTTCAACTTTTTCAGGAGAGCCTCAGGAAACAGAAGAAATGGTTTTTCAATGGTTTCATCGGAATAATATTCCTTATCATCAAATGTGGGATGATGACAAATACTGGCTGCCTTTGGTTTTAGAAGGGAAATGCTTAAATGCCACCGTTATCTTTAAGGATGTCAACGGAGAGAATTTGGTTGAGCATAAAGAGATAAGACTATTATAGATGAGGTGTAAAAATTAACTATCATAAATTGAAAGTAGCGGTATATGCTATTGGCACAGGTATAAATCATGGGGCTGGGTTCATTGGATACTTGATAATGGAATGGCCAATGGTTTTCGATAAGTATTATGAGAAGAAATTAGGTGGAAAGGATACGTCCATGGAATTACCTAAAGATAAGCCCGACCAAAGCCCAAGTAATTTCAATGGCGACTTAGAAAACCGCTTATAGAAAGAAAGCCCCAAGGAGTTGCGAAAAATGGATATAAAACACTCAGTCAAATTATTTGAAAATAAGCCGGTAAGAACTCAGTGGGTGGAAAAAGACCAAAAGTGGTACTTTTCGATAGTTGATGTGATAGCCGTTCTTACTGATAGTGCCAATGCTAATAATTATTGGAAAGTACTTAAATTTCGGCTAAAAGAAGAGGGAAACGAGTCGGTTACAAATTGTAACCAACTGAAATTGCAATCATCAGATGGCAAGTTCTACTTTACAGATGTAGGGGATACTGAGCAAATTCTTAGACTAGTGCAGTCAATTCCCTCTAAAAATGCAGAGCCATTTAAAATCTGGCTGGCCATGGTTGGCAACGAAAGAATAAATGAAACTTATAACCCTGAACTTGCCTTTGACCGAGCCATGAAAACTTATCTTCAAAAGGGATATTCCAAAGAATGGATCAACCAGAGATTAAAAACCCTCGAAGTTAGAAAAGAGCTTACTGATGAATGGAATCGTGCCGGAATAGAAAAAGAGTCTGATTTTGCTATTCTGACTAACGAAATTACAAAAGCTTGGTCTGGAAAAACGGTATCCGAATATAAGCAGCTTAAGAATCTTAAAAAAGAGGGATTACGAGACAATATGACCAATCTTGAGCTTGTTCTTAATATGCTTGCAGAAGCTACTACCACAGAAATCTCAAAGAAAGAAAATCCCAAAAATTTTCCTGAAAGCAAGCAAATAGCCATAAAAGGAGGAACTATTGCAGGAAATACTCGAAAAGACATTGAAAAACAGTTAGGTGAAAGTATAATAACTTCAAAAAATGCAAAGGATAGCATTAAAGAATTATCTACAAATCCGATTTTAAAGCTAGAAGACCAACGCTTAAAGAAAAAGATAAAATGACCAAACCAATTTCCAATTTAAATCAGCTCTTGAAATCAATGCAGCCAAAGCTAGTTCTGGGAAAATACGTTTTCTGTACGGTTAAAGAAATTCCTCCACATATAAAACCAAAAATGCTCTTCCAGGAAGAAGAGGGAGTTACGTTAATCGTAGAGAAAGGAGTTGCCGACAAGAACAAGCTTTCTTACGATAAAATTTGGTCATTAATAACTTTAAACGTAAATTCTGACTTGGTTGCGGTAGGATTTCTGGCAGCAATAACTCCAACATTGGCTAAAACCGGAATTTCAGTTAATGTGGTTTCTGCTCACTATCATGACCATTTGTTTGTGTTGGAAGGGAAAGCGAAGGAAGCATTGAGAATATTGGAGAAACTTTCATCTCCAAATTAGGAATTTATACTCGGTGGCTTACATTTTTTCGGCACAGTCCGTTTTGTGAGTGATAGCACCATATCCACCTGAAAACAAGGACGGCTTTGCCGTCCTGTTTTCATTTAATGAGATGCAACTATCGCA
>JAGVMW010000007.1 GCA_020053615.1 archaeon
GACATCCTCCGGATGAGGCAACCCTCCTGTCAGTTAGCTGTTACTCTAGATAAAGCTCGACCTTATGACGGCACTGCTTCATAAAGGTAAACAATTACTCCAAATCAATATCTTTAACAATCTCTACCGCTTTTTCTTTGAATGGAACCAATACCTCATGAGGCACGATAACGATTTTTAAAAGTAATAGTCGGATTAAGCGGGTGAATTCATATTCAAACATCCCCGACTTTTCTAACAACTCTTTCTTGTGGTTCTGTATCTCAATAAAAATATATGATGGAAATAGAAACAGTCCCTCATATTCCAAGATGATTTTTCGAGTTATGGAATCTTTAATTAAAGCGGAGAAGAAGAGGTTAGAATCCAAAATTATATTCATGAAAGAAACCTCTTGGTGGCCAGAGATTTAATTTTTTTGCCGAATTCTTTTACATCTTTCTCGGTGAGTTTGCTTTTCTGTGCCAAGCTTTCTGCCAAGCGAAGAGTTTCGAGCTTATCAATTATAGCTCTTCGAGCTACTTCGCTCCATTTCACTTCAGGAAAATGGCGCATTTCTTGATGTACGTTTTCCGGAACAGCTAAAGTTAAATTTCCCATAGTATATCACCAACACAGGTATATGTGGGCACACGTATTTAAATGTTTGGGTTGGTTGTATGTGCATAGCACCTTCGAAATCCTCGTCGTGACAATCGTAATAGCCGCATCTCTGTAGGTCGAGTCGTTCCGCTCTGCTCCACTCGTGAGTTGCTTACAGCAACAGCCATCCCTCTGCGGCTCTTGAAGAGATAATCGAATGGATTTCGACTTTATGATGCTATGCACATACGATTGGTTGATGCCCTAAAACCAATTTCCCACCGCAAGCTTTATAAATATGTCATCATTCTAAAGTAGAAAATAGCAATTTACTTAAATTATAGAGGTAACCAACATGAAGAAAAACATATTAGGATTAATATTAGGAGTTTTACTAGTGGGAATGTTAAGCACTTTGGCTGTAGCTGCGCCTACTCCAGAAATCTTCAACAAACTGGATGAATTACAAACTAAAGCTGATGCTAATGTAGCTAAATTGAATGAGCTAAGATATCAAGTTATCGAAGCAACTAAAGTAGGGGCTACCCCTGCAGAAATGATTGCTCTAGAAAACAAATTAGATGCTATGGATAGCGATTTAGCTTATCAACTTAAAGTAGCAGAATATTTCCAGAAGTTATCACAGACTTCTTCATTTTATGTTAATCTGCCTAAAGCAGAGAAAGCTGAGCTAGTTGCCGGATTCAATAAGTTAGTTTCTGACATTAATGAACAGATTAAAATGCTGGCTGAAACTCAAGGGACATATAATAAAGCCTTTGAGCCAGTAGCTGATCCAACTACTACCGATAAAGATTTTGATTTAGTTAATGATGCGGTTGATAATTGTCCTGTAACCAAAAATTCTGATCAAAAGGATACTGATAAAGATGGCATTGGAGATGCCTGCGATCATGCTGCAGAAACTCCTGCGGATGGAACTCCTGTTGATGTTACTGCTGATGCTGACAGCGACGGTGTATTGAATGGCGTAGATAACTGCCCTAACATCGCTAATGCTGACCAGATAGATACTGACGGTGATAAGACCGGTGATGCTTGCGATACTACTCCAGTAAGCAACGATGCTTGGGTTATCAAATACAATGATTTAAACACTAAATTTAATGATTATGACAATGATTATGATGATTACAGCGACAAGTATAAAGAAGCTAAAGATGACGATGACACTAGCGACATCAAGAAGTACAAGAATAAGTTAGAAGACTTAGATGATGACTTGCAGAACTTGGAAGATGACGTAGATGACTTAATTAACGATGTAGAAGACGTTAATGACAACGATAAATATGATGACTTATTGAATGACTTAGACGAATTAAATGATGACGTTTCGGGATTAAGAGACGACATTGATGTATTGCTTAACGGGAAGAAAGCAACTGTTTCTACTGATTCACAGACCAGCTTTAGTTTGCCTAGTGCTGCACCAGCCCAGCCTAACGTGGTAATTGAACCGTTGACTTTCACTGCGCCAGCTATTACTGGAGCGGCTGCGGTCACTGCACCAACTACTACGTCCTGGAATGAGTTGCGTTACTTGATTTGGATGGCTGCTGGGATTATAGTATTAATCGCTGTCATCTGGTTCTTTGTAGCGCTACTGATGAGGAAGTAATTATTTTTATTTTTTAATATTTTTTTGGAATTCATTTTTAGAGAAAATCAAGTAGCCTTTTTTACTTCTTTACCGCCGTCTCCTCCGTCTTAGCCTCTTCCACCGGCTTCATTCCTTTTATCTGCACTTTCTCTGCTACTTCCAGCGGTTCTATTACCGGTAGAGAGAAATGTGTATAAGAAGAACCGCCGGTGCCATAGCTTTTTCTTAATCGAACCCACTCTTGCTTCACTCTCTCATTAGTTCGAAGCAAAGCCAATGCAACAAGATATTTTCCATCCTGGCCTTCTATTTTACCCGTAGTAACGTACAAAGCCAGATACGCATTTCTTAACAATAAAACCGCATCCTCATCTTTGATTTTAGGAATTTTTAATTGGGAAAAAGACACATCTATTAAAGCCCTTAACTTTCCTTTATCCTCCTCACCCATCTTTACCTGATAATCTTGGGAGCTTTTCTTTTCAGAAGCAAGGGTTTCCAGAGTAGTGCTGTTTATCGGTGTGGTTTTAGTTTTATTTCCGATTCTGTGCCCTAAAAAATACTTGCCAACTTCATATTCCAGAGTTATTCGGTGTTGGGGAAAATCCCACAAAGTTTTATAATTCCTTTTTTGGGGGTCAGGCTCTTTGATTATGCCCTGACAAAAATCTTTGATAGCATAATAGCCGTACCTCTGCTGTTCTTGTTCCGGCGATAACTTAGATTCTAAGGTATTGCTTTCTGGAACGAGCTGCATTGAGCCATCTAAAGTGTCTTTCTCAGAGAAATAAGGGCGAACACTAGATAAATTGGGCTTATCTCCAATTTTTTTAGTGATATCATCGCTTCCCATGTTAGTTTCCTCCGGATACAAATATCACGCTGATAACGTCTCTAACTCATCACACGCGCACTAAAACTAACTAACTACTTATACC
>JAGVMW010000134.1 GCA_020053615.1 archaeon
GACTGCTTTTTATGCAGAATGAAATCTAAGAGATTAGTCCTGACAGAAACAGCCCTTCCCAAAAGGATTAATTGTGCAAATGGACAGCCTCAAGTGTTACACCCTCGCAAAACCTTTATAAACTTCCCTTCGTTCTGCTCTAAAGTGGAATTCATCCAGCTAAAAGAGGTCGGTAAGAGTTTTGGATCCAATAAAGTATTGGGAGATGTAAATCTAACCATACAAGAGCAAGATGTGTTTGGCATTATCGGACAATCTGGCAGCGGAAAAACAACTCTTCTTAACCTAATCGCCGGATTTTTAGAGCCCAGCGAAGGCGAAGTGGTATATTTCTCCAAAGTGGATCATACTCCTAAAAACCTGCACAAATGCTTTCACAAAATCAAGAGGCACATTGGATTTACCCCGCAGCATTCTTCCTTCTACCCCAAACTAACCGTAAAAGAAAACCTGCTGCACTTCGGCAATTTATATGGGATAGAGCATAAAACTTTGATAGAAAATGCCAAAAGTCTGTTAGAATTTACAGGATTATACGAACATCGAAACAAACTAGCCGAGCATCTATCAGGTGGAATGCAGAAACGCTTAGACTTATCCTGCAGCTTAGTGCACAAGCCGAAATTATTAATTTTAGATGAGCCTACCGCTAATCTCGATCCGATAACTCAAGACGAGATAATACATCTGATTCAAGAAGTTAACAAGCAAGGTGTAACTATTGTTATTGCATCGCATCAATTAGAGACCATGGAGCAATTATGTAATAAATTAGTTATTATTCATCATGGAAGCGTGCGTAGCCAAGGTGATGTAGATGAAGTATTGAAGCCGTTGATGGATGATGCCGTGGTTATCAACATTTCTACTGGAAAAGAGAAAGAGCGATTGATCGAAATCGTCAAAAAACTTCCCGTAACAAAAATCATTGATCAAGGACATCAATTAGTACTGCAATCAACAAATCCAGAATTAGCCGTAGCCGCTTTGATAAGGATTGCCCGACAGGAAAACCTGCATTTGCATGATGTAGATTTAAGAAAACCATCATTACGAGAAATATTAACCAAAATTACACAGGAAGTAAAAGCTTCCGAGGAGAGCGCCAAACATGAACAATCTATGGCTGTTAACCACTAAGAACTTAAAGTTATTGATACGAGCTAAAGGCTCGGCGTTAATTGTAGTGTTTGCCCCGTTACTTATAATTCTGATAATGGGATTATCTTTTAACAATTCAGCCAAATACGCTTTAAATATCGGAGTTCAAGCTCCTTCGTCTAGTTCCGATGTAGAAGCGTTCATCAGCACTTTACAAGAGCAGGAATTTAAAGTAATAAAGTATGACCAATCCAAAGATGAATGCATTGGAGATGTTAAGCAAGGATATATTCATACTTGTATCATCCTGCCTGAATCGTTTACTATCGATAGCAATACTCCGCGTGAAATAACTTTTTATGTTGATCCTAGCAAAATTAACTTGGTGTGGATGGTGCAGCAGACGCTGGAAAAAAAATTAAATCTTAAATCGCAGGAAATTTCGCAAGTGTTGGCGCAGGATCTCTTTACTAAGTTAAGCGATACTAATACTAAAATCGCAGTAGAGAAAGCTAAAGTGGGAGGAGTTAAAGATACTAACACTGGCGCAGCCACTAAAACTGAAAGTGCGACTTCAGAATTGGGAAAAATCGATCTAGCTCCGCCGACTACCGTATACAACACTACTGTGCTGACTGACTTTAAGACTGCTGTAGCTACTAAAATAAGCAATGGAACTTCCAGTATTACTACTGCTAAATCAGCCGTTAATTCAGCAGAGAATATTTCCAGCGCTACTAAAACCAGCGTCATTAATTCTCTTAATGAGGCTAATGGGCAATTTGCCAATATCACTGCTCTGCTCAATGCGGCATCCGGAGCCAACAGTCTGGGAGAAATAAGTACGTTGATAACTACGCTCCAGAATGATGTTGCTTCGGCTAAAAGCAAACTTACTGCAGCTTCGGCACAAATAAAGACGACTTCTACCGATCTTGACGGAGTTAAAGCTACTATTAAAGAAAGTGCCACTAACTTAGATGGAATCCAAAAAGTGCTGGAAGAAGTAAATGCTAATTTAAATTCACAAAAGGTTACTGATGCTAAAACCGTTTCTTCGCCGTTGATAACTAAAATAGAGAAAGTTGCTCCGGAAAAGACTTACTTGAATTATACTTTCCCCGCATTGTTGATTTTAGTGATAATGTTCTCTTCGCTGTTGTTGGGTACTACTCTAGTTATGATGGAAAAGAACAGCCCGGCATTCACTCGAAACTATTTTCTGCCGGTGAATAAAGTTACGTTTGTGCTTTCTACCTATCTTACTAATTTGATACTGATTCTGATTCAGTTAATCGTTATTTTAGGGATTTCTTTGGCATTCTTGCCGGAAATTTATGTCTCTTTGCTACCTATTGCTTTAGTACTGTTCTTAGCAGCATCGGTGTTTACGTTCTTGGGCATGGCTATTGGTTATGTGTTTATTTCTGAAGAAACCGCAGTACTGGCTTCTATCTCTTTAGGAAGCGTTATGCTGTTCATGTCCGGATTGATACTGCCGTTAGAAAGCGTTTCGCCCATGTTGAGGGACATAGTTTATTTCAATCCATTTGTTATCGCGGAGAACCTAGTAAAAGGATTACTCATCTTTCAATCCACGTTAACGATGCTGTGGATGGACTTAGCTACCTTGTTTGTTTATGCTCTGGTGCTGTTCTTGTTTATCTTGGTGTTGGAATCATTGATACATCAACGTGTGATAACCAGGTTCTTCCACCAGAATCATCAGAAGCATAAAGAACTGCAGAAGCAGGTGCCGAAAGAGCCTTGAATTTGAGAGTTTGAGTTATACTCGATGACATAAATTTTATACAAAGAGTATGTCATCTCCTAATAAGTAAGTAACATTTTGTACAAAAGTTAATGTCACTTACTATAGTGTTGTTTTAAGAGTTATCTTGATGCGGTCAGGCACAGTCCAAAAAGTGAGTGATAGCACCATTATCACCACTGCCCAGAAAAATCGAGAGTGATTTTCTGGGCTGAGATGCGATAGTTGCATCTCA
>JAGVMW010000158.1 GCA_020053615.1 archaeon
CCGCAGGGGGCAGTTCCCCCTGTCGCTCTCGAAGATATAATCGCAGGGATTTTGACCTGATGATGCTCACCACGCTTCAGAATAGTGAAGTATTACTTTGCCATGAAAAGTATATAAACCAGTGAGTATTCTCCCTACTAATGAAAAAAGAGGCAGGGGCAGAACACAAATGGGCAGAAGAGCATCCTACTCAGCATCCTCATCATCCCATCTTCCACCAAAAGCTGACTTTGGGGCAGAAAGCAGCAGATAAAATTACTTCTTTTGGCGGCAGCTGGACGTTTATGGGCTTATTTGCCTGTGTATTAGTAGCTTGGATAGGAATAAATTCATGGCTCTTGATAGAAAAGCCATTAGACCCTTATCCTTTCATTCTCTTGAACTTAATGTTATCCACCCTGGCGGCAATTCAAGCTCCGGTAATATTGATGTCGCAGAATAGGCAAGCAGAAAGGGACAGAATTGATGCGAAGTATGACCATGCTGTAAACCGGAAAGCAGAACGGGAAATTCAGGTAGTGTATAAAGAATTGCGGGAGATAAAACAGCTTCTGTTGAAATATCAAAAATAAGTATTTGAAATAATGTAATACTTTAGCTTTAAGAAGCGGTAGCGTCATAAAGTCGAGCTTCTTCGATATATTTCATCGAGCTGACAAGAGGGATGACTCCTACGGAGAATGTCAGCTTTCTAAATACAGTATCTAAAGCGAGAAGACGCTACCGCTTCACGAGAAGCAGGGGAGCACCTGCAAAACTCTCGACGAGACTATCGAAAGCTCGGCGTTCCCGGATGGAGCGTCCCCTCGCGACGAGCTTTCTTCTGTTTTCGCATGAGTTTTGCCCTGATGGTGCTGCCCCTGCTTCAGAAAGCTAAAGTATTACGAAATAACTGAGCAAAATACTTTCCAAAACTATATAAACTACCCTCCAATTCTTCTTTGTATGTCAATTACATGGGAAATAACGCAGGAAGTTGATAAACTGCCCAAGCTGAATGATCCAATTCTTATTGAAGGTCTACCCGGAATAGGAAATGTAGGTAAGCTTACCGTAGATTTTTTGGTGGATGAACTTAAAGCAGTGAAGTTATACTCCTTCTTCTCGCACAAGTTTCCTCATTCAGTTTTTGTTAATTCCGAGAATTTAATTGAAATCCCTAAATTAAGCATGTATTACAAGAGATTTAATCATGGGGGAAACAAGAGGGATTTGTTATTGTTAGCGGGAGATATTCAGCCTATCGACGAAGAAGGGTGCTGGAGTTTCTGCGAGGAAATTGTGAAGATAATTAAGCAGTTCAAATGTAATGAAATAATTACTACCGGTGGAATTGGGTTACAGCATGTTCCGGACAAACCTAAAGTGTATTGCACAGGGAATGATAAAGAATTGTTTCAGTCATATCTGCAGAAAGGAATGTTGATTGAGAAAAATATTTTTGGTGTAGTTGGTCCTATTGTCGGTGTTTCCGGGATTTTATTAGGGTTGGGAAAGAAACGTGGAATAAAAGGAGTAGCCTTACTGGCAGAAACGTTTGGTCATCCCATGTATCTGGGAGCAAAAGGAGCGCAGGAAATTCTTAAAGTGCTGGAGAATCGCTACAGTTATGGTCTTGATTTGAAAGCAATGGGCAAAGAGATTTTAGCAGTGGAAAAAGAATTGATGAAGAAGACTCAAGAATGGGCGGCGGAAGTGAATGCAACTGCCGGTGCTAAAGTAAAGAAGAAGGAAGCGAGTTATATTGGGTAGAGATTATTTCTTTTTTGGAGTTGTTTTCTAAGACGTTAACCCCATCACAACCTTTATAAAGCATTATGATATCCCCTGTCTGATGTGTAAAAAGAGGTACAATGTAGATGTAGATAGAGATATTTATAGAGAGATTTACCCTCAAAAGAGTTCTTTTTTCAGCTCTACTATGTGTATAGCATCTTCAAAACCCTCGATGGGAATATCGATTGCCCTGCGTTCCCGTATGGAGCAACCTGTTGCATCAGCAACATTGAGAGACCGCAGTCGAACTTACCTCGCGACGGGCTCACTTCTACAAATAAATGGGGTTTTGACTTTATGATGCTATACACATTCCTTTCTAAAAAAGCCCAAGTAACCCTCTTTATCATCATCGGAATACTCCTGCTGTTAGCTTTAATCTTAGTTATCACGCTCAAAACCGAAGTCATCAAATTCAAACCAGAACAATTACTGCCTACGGAAAAAGGTAAAGTAGAAAGCTTCTTAACTGGTTGTATTGAAAAACTTGGCGGTGAAGCGTTATTCAAAGTTGGTTTACAAGGCGGGTATATCGAAGTTCCTACTGCTTTAGCTGAAGATAACACCCGCACGCTAAAAACTTCTCCCCTTACTACCGCACCTTATTGGGCCTATGGGCAGGATACGTACATTCCTTCTTTATCTGAAATCAAAACAAGAGTAGACAAATACATCCAACAAAACTTACGCAGCTGCATGCTGGAATGGGAGCCTTTCCAAGGCGAGTATGATATTATTGAGAAAAGTCCGATAACTGTAAATACTGAATTTGTAGAATCCAAAGTTATCTTTAATGTGCATTGGGATGTAGAAATCAAAGACAAAGCCGGCGAAGTAGTTACGGAAGTAATTGATCATGTTGCTGAGTCTAATATCAAATTCAAGAAAGTGTACGATACCGCTGTACAGGTAGTTGAGCATGAGATGAAAGATTTGAAGTTGGAAGATATCACCCAAGATTTAATTGCGTTAGAGCATCCCGATGTTCCGGTAGTGGGGATGTCATTAAGCTGCAGCAAAGAAACATGGGAAGTAGGAAAAGTAAAAACTGCGTTGCAAGGTTTACTCGCTACTAACATTCCACAAATAAAAATCAAAGGTACGGATTTTGTGGAATTCCCGGAAACTCTGCCTTATTATCAAAATCACTATGTGTGGGATTTAGGAGAAGACGTGCAGCAGCCCAAAGTTAATGTGCAGTTTTTGTTTGATGAAAGAAACCCATTTTACTTTGCAGTAACTCCCATCAGCGGAACTAAGATGAAAAGTTCAGGTTTAGGAGGAAGCAGTATGTTGTCCTATCTGTGTATCCAGACCTGGAAATTTACTTATGATGTAGTTTATCCAGTACAAGTAAGAATCCGTGATGAAACTACGGGATATAATTTTTATACTGCGTTTACGGTGCACCTAATCAAAAATCAGAAAAATCGTGTAGTTCCTATGGCTCGTAAATCTTATTATTTTGATAATGCAGAATCAAGTGAGTTATGCCAGAGAGCAAATGTGCCGGTAACTATTGGAACACATGAAATTGTAGATAATGGAGCTGAAATAAGTTATACTCAAGATTTGTGGGATGTTAATTTATCGTTTACGTGCATTACTTATCGCTGTGAAATGGGTTCAAGTGAATATGACTTTGCGGGGTTAGGATTTTCCGGAGTAAGTACGAACCTGCCATATTGTGTAGGAGGAATTCTAAGAGGAACTAAACCAGGTTATTTAGAAGATTGGAAGAGGATTGTGACTAAAGCCGGAGATAGGGTAGAGTTGAACCTTAAGCCGGTATACGAATTGCCGGTTAGTAAAATCAAAGTATTCAAACACGAACTTAAAGATAATAAAGATGTAGAAGCAGCGCTGGAATTAGGCAAGAATGAAATTGTAATGATTAAATTATCGCAGCCTGGCAAGAATTCTACGCAGTTTGCTACACCGTTTACATCTATTTTACCTGGAGAGTATCCCTTGCAAGAAGTTGTTGTCTCTAAAGAAATTAATTTGGCGCAGTCAGAACAACAGAAGCTTCAATTCCTAGCTAAAGCGGATTTTGAATATGACTTAGAAATTAATCTGATTGAGCAGAAGTCTGACGGCAGCGATGCTACGTTTAAAGGCGGGTATAAAACTAAATGGTATGTTCCATGGGAGCAGTTGAAAAATTCGCCTGCGATTACATTCCATGTGTTTACCAAACAAAATCCTAATGAAGAGGAAAGTGTAGAATTGATGTTGGGATTAGACGAATATAGCAAGAAAGTGCCTAAACCGGAGTTTAAACCGAAATGAAAGCAATGAGAACTAAGTTAGTACAGCGAATATTGGTAGTATTAATGTTAATTCTGCTCATAAACCTTCCTGTCGTTAGCGCATTAGAAATTTCCGGAGTTACGGCTAAAAATATTGCCCAAAATTCAGCCACGATAACTTGGAATACTGATGCTGCTGCGGATAGTTTTGTGAGTTATGGTATCGATAAAACTAATCTACAAAAACTTGGCGATGCTAAAGCAGTTAAAGAGCATATTATTCAATTGTGGGGCTTGAATACCAGCACTACTTACAATTATCTGGTAGAAAGCGGCAATGTTAAATCTGATAATTCCGGCAGTTTGTATTCTTTTACTACACTTGCACCGGATGTTACGCCACCAGAATTAGTACTGGAAGTTCCAACTGCGGTTAAAGGCGATATGCTGGACGTGGTTGGCTGGACCGAAGTAGGTATTTCAGTTAAACTGCTGGTGGATGGGGAGTTAGCTGGAACGGCTATTGCTCAGAGTGAAGAGGCGGTAGTTGAAGAAGTGGCAGTTACAGAAGAGGCAGCAGCTGGAGAGGTTGTAACTACAGAAAGTACACCTGAGGTTACTGCGGATGTTTCAGAAGTAGCAGAAACTGATGTGGTTGGAACTGAAACTGTTGAAACGGAAACTACAGTGAAAGAAGTGCCTGAAGAATCATCTGAAGAAGCTAATATCGCAGGAGCAGCTACGAGTAAAGCAGTATCTATGTCTTCTGCAACCAAGCCAGAAGGAAAGTTTGTGATTCCCAATGTGTTTCTCACCAAGAATGCTTTTTCCAATCTTACGGTAACAGCAACGGACGGTGCGGGAAATTCAGTCAGCGAAAGTGTAATAGTATGGTCAGATACTTCTAAGCCAATGTTAAACCTAAGCAAGATTCCGGAAATGGTTAGTGGAAGCAGTTTAGAACTTAACGGAACTATTTCAGAGAGTGCTTCTTATGAGCTCACCGTTAATAATAAATCAGTATCTAAAAAAGAAAAAACAACTATAATTAAAGAAACCGTGTCATTAAAGGAAGGAAAAAACTTTATTCAAATTACTGTTGTAGATGAGGCTGGATGGGAAATCAGCGAAAGCTGGGAATTAGTTGCAGACAGCCAGCCGCCCACAGTAACATTTGAGATTACAAAAGGAAACGAATATTATCAAGGCCGAGCTGATTCTGATGTTAAAGGAAAAACCGAGCCTGGCGCTAATGTTTATATTTATGTTTACCGCCCTATTGGCTATGAATTCAATCCTGATTTCAAAAGTGCGTGGGCAAAAGGTACTGCTGATGAAAACGGAGAATTTACATTTAACGATATTAACTTTGAAGGCTTTGGTCCGTTGGATTTAGGAACGTTAGAAAATTTAGCGCCTAAGGAAGTTCCGGCGGATATGCAACAGTATACTATTTTTCCGATAGAAGCAATCGCGGAGCAGCAGAAGTGGAGTTATCACGTGTTTGTTATTGCTGAAGATGCCAGTGGCAAGTCTGCATCCGCTCCACCGCAGATAGTTACCATTAATACTTGTTATTCAGGAAATTTTGATTTTGATGTGCAGTCGTTATCGCAGTTTCAAGCTCCACTACGGTTGACTCCAGAGTTGGTTGATCAAGGCCGGGAAATGGTTACCGCATTGTTTAATGTTTCTTACCGTGGCGATGCCAGTTCTGGAATTAAAGGGGAGCCGGCATATTCTATTACCGAGGTTGAATTTGAAAAAGCGTGTACTCCAGGAATGATGGAAGATGACAGCTACAAAGTAGGATGCAGTATACTTCCGCAATATCCTAAGAAATTATCTAATGGAGATTTGACTGCCTGGTATATCACTTACAATTTGCGTCCAGCAGAAAAGCTTAGCGAAAAAGAAGACGGTTTCTGGAAAGATTTCAATAAAAAGCGTATGATAATGTTCCCATTGAAAGTAACGGTGCATTATACTGAACGTAACTCTGACGGAACGCAGACTGAAGGCAAGACGCAGGTTTCCTGCACCGACTTAAGTTACTTTGCTGATATTCCTGTCGACAGCAGTGACATGATTCCTGATTTCTTAGCTGATGAAGGGGTTAAAGGGATTAATGCTACTATTAATGCCATCAATAAAGTTATGCCTTACTTGGAGACGGCGATTAAAATAGCGGGAATTTCTTGTGTAAGTTCGTTTACGTTAAAGATGGTAGTGCGTTACATAAGGATTGTGACATCGAAGATTGAGGCGTTTGCAAAGAAGGAATGTCCGTATAATCAAAACGCGTTATTATTGGAAAGCGAGAGAGATGTTATTTGCGGTAAAGGGAATGAAGGGCCGTATGATAAATCTGGAGCTTGTAAAAGTGGCGCTAATTCCAATGAGAAGAATACATTAGATGATAAATGCCCCGCCACCGCCGGAATGTGGAAAACGGAAACTTATCTCGATCAAGCTTATAGATGGACTTGTGATAGATTCTTCTGCCGAAAAGTTCCAGCAGGATGGACTGAAGATAAAGAAGTACAAGACATTGAATCAGTAATCCTGAAGCAAGCACAGTGCACGGCTAGCAGTCGAGGAGTTCCATTAACTCTGATTGAAAATTGTAATGAAGTGATTCAGGAAACAGTTGATCCTAATGTGTATAATTATCAAAAAGTGAAAGCACTTAAAGCCGATGGGGCTTTCCCCTGCTATTTGAATAATGTAAACAGCCAATATTATTATCGTGAGCCTAATCAGGATGAAAGCGGTAAAATTGAATTAGAATGGATTGCTCCGCGTTCTTTAACTCTGAAAGAAAAAGTCGCACCAAAATTATTTGCATTTTGGCCTGAAGGTGCCGATGCGCCTATCGTAGGAGAAGATAAATCATGTAAGTCTGTATGTAAAAGTAGGTTGGGGTACAAAGCTGATGATGTTAATGGGGCCCCTAGTTTTCGTTCATTAAATGGTGGCATGAAATGGGAATCGGGTAGTTTTGGATGTTATAACGAAGTTATTAATCAAGAAGTATCGGGAGTAGGAGGAGAAAACACTATTCTCCAAGGAAAGGGGGGTAGTAATCTAAAAGATGGAGCTTACTCTGCGGGATATACTTCTGATTGTTTCCTTAATGTGATTGATGTTAATGGAACGGTTAGTGATCCTGCGGACAGAAATACGGGTTTATTACAATGTGTATGTGTTCCTGACGGAAAAGAAGCTAAAGCACCTTATGGAGCCAGATTAGCAGATAAAGAAGAAACTTGGCTGTATCGCCAAGCAGACATATTTCGCACCAGCAAAGCGTGGGGAACATATTATCCTACGGAAAGATATTATACCGGCAGGGATTTTTCGTCAGCGTTTGGGGCCGATTCACTGTTAGATTATATCGGGAGCGAGAAGACTGAAGCTAGAGTTAACCCGCATACGGATATAACTGGAACGTTCCAAACCGTATGTTTGCCCGGAATAAGAGCAAGGTTAGTAACGCTGAGAAGTATACTCCAAGCGGTGCAAGGTTGTATCCTAGATGCTAAGAAAAATGGGTTGCAAGATGCGGGTACTTGCAAAACTTTATTCTCGCAGCAGGTGTGTGGATTGTTGTACAAAGGTATTGCTTATCTGGCTTCAGGGTGCGGTCCATTTAGTTTTCAAGATTCAAGTAAAGGTAAAGAAGGAACGTTAGACGGAGTATCAGCAGTTTCTTCTGCAGTATTCGGCTCGATAGACGATGCCATGTCTTCTTCAATTGATGAAGTCACTTCAGATTATACTAATGGAAATTTAAATGAGTTCTTTGCTGGAGGGGCTAAAGGTTATGCCCAGTCTATCTGCATGGCGGCATTTGGGTTTGACTGGCCTATGGGAATGGACTTTATTATGGATTCTGCGTATGCGTTCCCAACGGCAAGTTCAGTAGTAGTAGTTCCGTCGGAGAGAGAATTCTCAACTTATAATCCTTCTAAAGGAACGGCAGTGTACAATTACAATTTGGGCGTAACTATCCTGCCCGGATGCAAGATAAAATCAGCAGATGTTTATTTGAAATGCGTGGGGCAGGAAGATTTAGGGCATCCTGGTGTGCAGTGCGGAGACCAGGGATGCGATTGCTTGCACATGGAGAGCAGTACTAATTCCGAGTCAGCACGAACTATGCAGTTAGAACATGGACGAATGTTTGACTTAAGAGCAGGAACGGTAGTGGATATGGGCATTCCTTCTCCACAGAAAGCGTTAAATTCAGAGTACCGCTTTGATCATGTGGTTGTCCGATTGAATTTAGATAGGCATGAAGATGCGGCTACTTGTTTCGACGAAGGCTATGAAGATGGAGTGTTTTACTTCCCGCTTACTGATACTTCTCCGCCGGGAGAGTTTGTGTGCCAGGTGGATATTACTTCGGGTAGATATCTCTGTCCAGAAATCATGAAGATGTTTGGAGGAGGAGTCGGAGCATATTTTGATCAACCGGATATAACTTGCTTTGATAGCGATACTGAATCATGGGCGAGTTGCGATACTCCTAATCTGTTTGTTAAAGGAGATGCGATTAAAGTTCGGGGAAATCTTATGACTGATGGCGGAAAGTATTGTCTTAGAATGAGGACTACTGGAGGCAGTGGTCTGCCGGTAGATTATACTGAATTACTAACTGATCCTGCCGGACCTTCTCGACCTACTCTTTCTTTAGGTTCGGTTACGGATGAGATGATAGCCGGAACTGGAAGCACTTTAACTTTGGCTTCCGGTGCAGGATGCAGTATGCCTCAGGCAGCTCCAGCAGCAGCTTCACTAACTCCGCAATCGTTTGTATTCACTTACGAAGTAGTAGCAGATGAGCAGTATCGGGTGCAAGTTCCAGTCGGAGTATCAGTTCATGCTGATTCTCTTTCCAGCGGGTATAGTATTGAAAGCGGGTATTTAACTTATGGGAGCAGCAATGTGCTTACCTCCGAACAGATAAAGAATGCTTGGTTTAATATTGGCGGGTTGAAAGCCAAGAATTTAGTGGGGGCTCCAGCAGCATCAGCAGGAACCACCGGGCAGTGCATATATCAAATCGGAGCAGCTGGCGGAACTGCTGGCGGCTATACTCCCGGGATGAGCTCAATTAGGGTGGAGATGGAATTATTACAGCCCGATGCATCTGGAAATTGCATGGACGCAAACATACCTTTAAAATCAACCGGCTCCAAGAAATCTAAAGCTACTAAAACCATTACGATACAAATGGAATCTACTGCTTCTAAAGTGGTGAGCAAACTATACCAAGATTTTATGGCAGGGCAGTATAACATGGTGCAAACCCGGGCTCTGCAGATATTAAATGAAAAGAAAGCCAATCTGGAAGATGCTGAAGCTATTTTCTACATCGTAGCATCCTACATAATGCAGGATACGGTTAATTGGAAAACCACGCAGAAGAGCACAATTTGTAATTACATGGAGATGTTTTTCAATCGCAGGTATATTACCATAGACCAGCCGGCATCGCCATATCCATCGGAAGTGGTTAATACGATAGAATTCCAGAAGATAAATCAGTATTTGACGGAGATAAATGGGGCGGTGGGATGCGGTATTTCTACTTCGGGAGCGGTAGCATCTACTAGCCCGGCTACGCTCGGTGCTTCTGCTTCACCAACTGCTTCACCTGCAGCTGGTTGTTGTGCTGATTATACTGCTTATGATGATGGTACATGGAAATACAAATGCTTAGGTAATGGAAAAGCCAGCAGCTGCAGAAAAGATACCTGTGCAATTGAGAAAGCAAGCTTTGATATCCCTGCAGGACATGCGTTACAAACGGCGTGTGCGAGTCTTTAACAACATGAACAAACAAGGCAAAGGAGTAACTGAACTGTTGGTGATGTTGATAATGATAGTGTTAACTTCGGGAATTGTGTTGCTGTTAGTGCAATCAGGAATAATTACCGTAAAAGCAGATAGCGAGCAAGTTTCAGTTTTAAATACAGAGTTCATTCCGATGGGAAGAGAAGGTTCTTTAGCGGTAAAAGAATTCCAGTTGTGCGATTATGTCGACCCAGGATATAACTGCGTTAATGAAGGCGATACTTTTATTCCGGGAAGCGAAGTCCATTTCCGTTTTGTGGTAGAAAGCAGCACTTATAATGGAGATATTATGCTGGTAGAAAATTATCAGGTAAAAGATTCGCAAGGAAAGATTATCTTCAATGTAGACGAAAAAAATAATCTTCACTTTGATGTCTCTAGTAGTGAGCTGAAAGAGAAAGTATCATTTAAAGATTATTTTGTCCTAGCTGAAGATGCTCCAGAAGGAGAATATTCATTGGATTTGATAGTAGAGAATCCTTTATTGGTTAAGCGGACGATTACATTTAAACTGTTTAAAGTGGTGAAAGAATAATGTTGAGAACTAGGTTAACGCTGGGTGTACTGATGTTGATGATAATTGTAACTTTTTTTCCCAGCGTATTGGCAGAGACTTCTTGTGCCACTAATGAAATCGCTCTGCTTGGAGATTCGCTTACCGTTGGCTGGGGAAAAGAATTTGTTAAAGCGTGCGGAGATGAGCCAATTAATTATGCCACCGAAGGAGCTACTATTGAAGACATGTGGGAACAAATTCACAACATTAATCCCGCGGTTAAGACCATAATTGTTTTGGGGGGAACGAATGATATTGCTAACGGAGATAGTGTTGATAAAATTAAAATTAATCTTGAAGTGCTTTATGCCATTGCCGAGGGTAAAGGTATCAATATAATCGCAGCGACTCTCCCCCCATATAATAAAGCTTCTGAAGCTGGTAGGGGTGGAAGGGTTAAGCAGGTTAATCAATGGATAATGGGGGAAGAAGGATATCGTGTAGACAAAGTAATTGATTTTTATAATTTACTTCTTGGAGTTGAACCATGTATGCATCCAACTTATGGGGGTTCTTGTGATAATGTTCATCCTAATGCTAAAGGATATCAAGCGATGTCGGATAAAGTGTTGAATGAAGGATTTGGGTATTCGGTTGCTTCTCCTTCTTTACCGGTTTTGCCACCAGGTGTACCTTCAGGATATGATGCATCACAACCAGAACTGGCTATATCTCAGAAAGTTCCTAAGAATTTACCGCAGCGATGGAAAGAAATTGATGAGACTTGGATTAAAGTAGGCCCTTATGTTGGCGGAATTGGAAATGGGTTTGTATGGGACAATTCTCTGGGAGATTGGAATTGGAGAAATTTTGATGAAGTATATTTTACTTTAACTTATGGGCCGGCTCCAGCGGCAACTGCTGCAGGAAAAGTGTCCAAGCCCAGCCCTGGCGGAAATGAGTATAATGAATTGATCCAGCAGGCAGCAAACGCTTTTGGAGTAGAAGCAGCTTTAGTTAAAGCACTGATGAAGTACGAATCTTCGTTTAATCCTTATAAACCATCTAAAACTGGAGCGAAAGGGCTCATGCAAGTTACTGACTGGAATAAACATTTTGACAAGATAGGAGCAACTTATGGATTAGTTAATAATCCTTTAGATTCTAAATCAAATATATTTATTGGCACTTATATTCTTAAAGAAAAGTTGAATTCAGTAAGTGGTTGTGGGGCAAGTGCTACAAGTGAAGATAGAGTTAAATGTGTTATTGCTGCATATAATGCCGGTCAGTCTCCCATTAATGCGGCGGCAAAGGCAGTAGGTGCACCAGCTACTTGGTCTGCAGTGAATACAAAACTACAAGATGAAGAACTTACTAAAAACCATGGATACGATGAACCAAAATGGAATGTTGAAGTTAAAGCCGGAACTACGTTAAGAGCAGAGAAGTTTGCTAATATTAACAATTATGTCATTAAAGTTTACAACATGTACTTGAGCTATAAGAGTTATGGATTAAAAGTGGAAGGAGCGGCGGCGAGTAAAACTCCTCTTGTTTCAAAAGAGTTAGTCTATTCTGAACTGAGTGGTGTGTCGTTAACGCTTCCATCTGACGAAGAAAAAACGTTGATAAGCCAACTTTATTTTGGGCCAAATCGAGATATTACCAATCTAATCATTTTACACGACGGCGGATCTTATTCCTATAATAGTCTGCTTAATGATTGGGCAAATAGGAATGAAAAAGTGGATAAAGAAGTTTCATCACATTATCATATTGATTGTGACGGAACCATTCGTCCAATTATTCCCGATTTAGTTACTGGAGCTCATGCCGGATGCAGTTCAGGTGATTCTAATTGTTATCTGCCTGGTGTCAATAAAAAATCAGTAGCAATAGATATTCGTAATTGTAAAAATTCAAAAGGATTTTATACTACAGATAGTCAATACATTAGTTTGAATAAGTTGATTTCAGCATTGGTTAAGAAATATTCTGCCATTAAAGTAGATGATGATCATATATTAGCTCATTTTGAAGTTGGGAAACATAATGATCCTCTTTCTGATTTTGATTATACTCAAATTGGTCTTTCAAATCATCGTAAGAATGGGTATTGCTGCCGCCATCCTAGTGAGAGCGGGTGCAGTAAATTTATTGCAAATGTTAAATCTGGAAGCGAGGGATGGACATGTCCATGATATCTTTGATTAAATCCCGTGAAATACTGGACAGCCGGGGAAATCCGACGATAGAAGTAGATGTTACTGTCAACAATCACAAATATACTGCTGCCGTTCCTTCTGGTGCATCTACCGGAACGCATGAAGCGTTAGAGCTGCGAGACCAGAACAGCAAGAGGTACGGTGGGAAAGGAGTTCTGAAAGCAGTGAATAATGTGGAAAAGAAACTCGCCCCATTATTAATTGGAAAAGTTAATTGCATCCAGCAGAAAAAGATTGATGACCTGATGCTTAAAGCTGATGGCACTTCCAACAAATCAAAGTTAGGAGCAAATGCAATTCTGGGTGTTTCTTTGGCTTGTGCCAGAGCTGGTGCCGGAGAAAGCGGAAAAGAGTTGTATCAATATGTCCATTCGTTGTTACCTACAAAGACTAATTCAAAGATATCTCTTCCTCGCCCGTTCTTCAACGTTATTAACGGTGGAATGCATGCAGGTAATTCTCTTCCGTTTCAGGAATTTATGATATCACCTCAAGCCAAGACCTTTAGAGAAGCATTACGTATTGGTGCAGAGGTTTATCACACTCTAAAAGGAATCATTGCAAAAAAATACGGCAAGTTAGCTACTAATGTTGGTGATGAAGGCGGCTTCGCTCCGCCAATTAGAACTGCTGAAGAAGGATTGGAGTTATTAATTAAAGCCATAAATAAATCTGGTTATTCTGGAAAAGTTGACATAGCGATGGATTGTGCCGCTTCAGAGTTTTACAAAAATGGAAGTTATTATGCACCAAAAAAGATGACGTCAGGACAGTTGGTTAATTATTATTTAAAATTGCTCAAGAAATATCCTATAATTTCCATTGAAGATCCATTTGAACAGGAAGACTTTCAAAGCTATGCGAAGTTAAGAAAGAGAAGTGAAAAAAGCGGCATTCAGATTGTGGGAGATGATTTAACCGTAACTAATGTTGATAGAATAAAAACTGCTATCCAAGAAAAAAGCTGCAACTGCCTGCTGCTGAAAGTTAATCAAATAGGAACACTTACCGAAGCCTTGCAGGCAGTAGCTCTTGCTTATTCTGCTGGATGGAAAGTTATGGTAAGCCATCGGAGCGGAGAAACCGAAGATACGTTTATCGCTGATTTGGCAGTAGGAATCGGCTGTGGGATGATTAAATCAGGTGCTCCCTGTCGAGGAGAGAGAACGGCGAAGTATAATCGTTTGTTGAGGATTGAGGAAGAGCTAAATAAGTAACTGAATGACGGCACAGTCCAAAAAGTGAGTGATAGCACCATTATCACCACTGCCCAGAAAAATCGAGAGTGATTTTCTGGGC
>JAGVMW010000203.1 GCA_020053615.1 archaeon
CCGCAGGGGGCAGTTCCCCCTGTCGCTCTCGAAGATATAATCGCAGGGATTTTGACCTGATGATGCTCACCACGCTTCAGAATAGTGAAGTATTACTTTCTCCACAAACATTTTTAAAGCATGATAAAGTTTGTTGAGTTATGACCGAATTAATCATCACCGAAAAACCCAGCTCAGCCAAGAAAGTAGCTGAAGCTCTAGCTGACGGGAAAGCAGTATTGAAGAAGTCTAAACAATCGCAATATTATGAATTGACTCACAACAAGAAAGATATTATCGTCACTTCGGCCGTAGGTCATCTATTTGGACTAGGAGAACAGAACGGTCGAAGTTATGTCTATCCTATGTTTGATATCAAGTGGGAGCCTTCATATAAAATTACGAAAGGATTGAATTATGTTAAAGATTATATTGATACGATCTCTGGATTAGCTAAGAATGCCGATGAGTTTACGGTTGCCTGCGATTATGATGTAGAAGGAGAAGTTATCGGACTGAACGTAATACGTTATGTCTGCAAAGCCAAAGATGCGAATAGAATGAAGTTCTCTACGTTAACCAAACCTGATTTAGTAGAAGCATATGAGCATAAAGCTACTCATTTAGATTGGGGACAAGCTAATGCGGGAGAAACTCGGCACAAATTGGATTGGTATTATGGAATTAATCTTTCTCGAGCGCTTACTACTTCGGTAAAAGCCGCCGGTTCATTTCGAGTAATGTCCGCAGGTAGAGTGCAGGGTCCGGCATTGAAGATTTTAGTGGATAGAGAGAAAGAAATTGAAGCATTTGTACCTCAGCCGTTTTGGATGATAGGATTGTGGGGAAGTTACACTAATGTTAAAGGAGAGTTTCCCATAGAAGCGTGGCATGTTAAAGATAAGATTTTTGATGCAAAAGAAGTAGCCGTAATTCTAGCCAAAGTTAAAGGAGAGAAAGAGGCATTAGTTAAAGAAGTTAAGAGAACTAAGAGAGAGCAGCCTTCTCCACATCCGTTTGACTTGACTACATTGCAGACGGAAGCGTATGGGTTGTTTAAGTTTACACCTAAAGAAACGTTAGAGTTAGCTCAGAGTTTATATTTAGCGGGAGTTACTTCTTATCCAAGAACTTCATCGCAGCAGTTAGACCCAAAGTTAGGATTGCCTAAAATTTTATCTCAATTGAGTAAGCAGCCAGAATATGAATTGTTGTGTAAAGAATTGCTGAAGCTGCCAGCTCTTAGACCAAATAACGGAGAAAAAACTGATCCAGCGCATCCAGCTATTTATCCTACCGGTGTGGTTCCTTCTGGATTGAAACCCAATGAACATAGATTATATGATTTGATTGTTAAAAGATTTATGGCCACGTTTGCTAAGGCAGCTGTGCGTGAGACGATGGAAGTTACACTTGATGTGAAGCAGGAGTTGTTTATTACCAAAGGCACTAGAACTGTCGAAGAAAACTGGCATGTGTTCTACAAGCCGTATGTGAAATTGGAAGAAGTAACCTTGCCGGCTCTGAAAGAGAAAGAAATAGTTAAGATAAAAGAAATTAAGAAAGTTGATAAAGAAACTCAGCCTCCAAAAAGATATAATCAGGCTTCTATCATCAAAGAGTTGGAGAAAAGAAATTTAGGAACGAAAGCTACTCGTGCGGATATTTTAGAGAGATTGTTCCATCGTGGTTATGTAGAGGGAGTGCAAATAAAAGCGACTAAGCTGGGAGTGGAAACGATTGCTATTTTAGAGAAGCATGCTCCGATGATTGTGGATGAGCAGCTTACGGCTGATTTTGAGATGGAGATGGATAAAATCAGAGAAGGGAAAGAGAAGCAGGAGAAAGTTTTGGATAGAGCTAAAGTAATTCTGACTAAACTGTTAGCTGATTTCAAAAAGAAAGAGAAAGAGGTTGGCGCAGATATTATTAAATCATTACGTGAAACGCAAGATGAGCAGAATTTTGTGGGTAAATGTCCTACTTGCGATACGGGAAGATTGATGATGAAACGGGGAAAGTTTGGAGCATTTATTGCCTGTGATAAATATCCTGCATGTATGACGACGTTCAAACTGCCGACATCAGGAACAATCAAGAATTCAGATAAGATATGCGAGAGCTGTAAGCTTCCTTTGATTTTGGTGTTGACTAAACGAAGAAAACAGGAAGTGTGCATCAATCCTAAATGTCCGGCTAAGACGTCTAAAGAGGAGCAGAAAGAGATAACCCGAATTGAGGAGAATAAAGTGGAACGCGCTTGTCCTAAGTGTGGGAAAGAGTTAAAGATAAGAAGTTCAGTTTATGGCAGGTTTTTAGGTTGTTCAGGATTTCCCAAGTGCAGGCATACTGAGAAGATTACGAATGTGGCGAGTACTAGTGCATCTGGTTCTGCAGCAACTACTTCTGCAGTTGAGCCAGAGAAGAAAGCTGAAGTGCAGCCGGTTTTAGCAAAGAAGATTAGGAAGAAGAAAGGGGATAGGCACAGTCCAAAAAGTGAGTGATAGCACCATTATCACCACTGCCCAGAAAAATCGAGAGTGATTTTCTGGGCTGAGATGCGATAGTTGCATCTC
>JAGVMW010000081.1 GCA_020053615.1 archaeon
AAATGATAATGGCTGGTCAGCAATTAGAAGTGCCGGCTCAGGCTCCATGAAATATCCTTCTCCAGATATTCTGGCTGGGAATGCTATCCGCAGATTAGCCATCGAATGTAAAGTCACTAAAGATAAAAATAAATACTTTGCTCCAGATGAAATAGAGCAATTGAGAACTTTCTCGCAGAATTTTGGGGCAGAGGCATGGATTGGAATTAAATTTGCCGGAGAAGAATGGTATTTTTTGATGCTTGAAGATTTAGAGAATACTGGAGTTAATTTTGGCGCTTCAGTAGAATTGACCAAGAGAAGAGGATTGACTAAAGAAGAACTGTTGGGAAAAGAATAAGGAAATATTTAAAAGCTACTTCCAAATCAATCATATACACTACCATGCGCCTTAACCTAAAGAAAATAGAAGAAGTAGTCATCTCCGTTCTAGGTGAGCCAGGATTAGCGCTAGTTAAAGAACTGTATGGTAAAGAGAATGTTAATGAATTTGATTTAGCTTCTCGAACTAAGAAAGATATCAAAGTTATCCGTAAGATGCTGTATTTCTTGTACAATCATCATCTAGTTGTGTTTACCCGCAAGAAAGACAAACAGAAAGGGTGGTATATCTACTATTGGACTTTGCAGCCAGATAGCATCATGTTTCATTATTTGAAACGTAAAAGAGAGTTGCTAGCAGAACTAAAATCAAAAATGGAAAGCGGACAGAAAGAGTTGTTCTACATCTGCAGCAAGAATTGTATTAAATTAAATTTTGACCAATCATTAGATTTTGAATTTCATTGCCCCGAATGCGGAGAGTTGGTAATGCCGGACGAAGGTAAAGGATTGGAAAGTATTCCTCAAAGAATTAAAGAAATTGAAGAAGAATTGGCTTCAGCCGCAATAGAAGAAAAGAGAAAGCCGGCTAAAGCTAAAAAAGTTGTTTCTAAGAAAAAGATAGTTAAGAAAATTAAAGCAAAATTAAAACCTAAAAAGAAGAAATAACAAAATTATTTTCTTTTCTTTGATATTGCTCGTTCGATTATGGTTTCTTCACGAAGCACTTTCGAAGTCATCTTTTGGATATTGCTTTCCATAGAAGCTACTCTTCGTTCCAATAAGATGAGTATTCTTAATGAATATACTATTGCTGCTAATGTGCCTACGATTACCGCCAAAATTACCTGAGCTAAATCCAATCCTGCCATGTTTTACACCTCTCTTTTAGTCATTATAATAGTTAGGTTAGAGAAGTAAAGAAAATAATGGAGTATATAAACGTTTTGGAGAGATTTCATTAAATCTGAGACTAAAGTTTATAAAACGGGCTAGAAATCGATAGAGTAATGGAAGACTACGAACAACTATTGCAGAAAGCAGAACAAGAACTGCCAGAGAAATCAGCCGGCGCAGAGCGATTTGTGATAGACAAAGTCATAGGGCACATTGAAGGAAATAAAACCATTATTGTAAACCTGAAGAAAATTGCTAAAGATTTGGGCAGGGATGAAAATCATTTATTAAAATACTTATTGCGAGAGTTAGCTACTCCTGGAAAGTTTGTGGGAGAGAGAACTATTTTTGGAACTAAAGTACCGGCTTCATCTATTAACAAGAAAATCAAGCAATATGCCTCAGAATTGGTGTATTGCTCTGAATGTGGAAAGCCGGAAACTAAATTAGTCGAAGAAAAAGAGGTAATATACCTGCGTTGTTTAGCCTGCGGAGCTAAAAAGCCGGTAAAGAGGGTTATCTAAGAGGAAGACCATGAAATTTATTGTTTCTCAGAAAGATATGCCTGAGGGAATTCTAATTACGATTACGGATGTTGAAATTATGGGTAAGAAATACGAAGAAGGGAAGAAGCAACTTGATTTAACCAATAAATTTTACCAAGGCGACGAGAAAGATGATAAAGAAACCATGGAAATTATTAAAAGCGGATATATTTTACAATTTACGGGATTAAAAGCGGTTGGTTTAGGATTGAAGTTAGGATTGATTAAGATGGGAAGGACTATTTCCGTTTCAGGGATACCTCATGCAGAGGTTGTGGTGGAAGGGTAGTATTGATTGAACCAAATGATTGCCGCTAGAAAAAAGTTGAAATTAGGAAGAGCTTACTTAGAGTCATTGGTACATCCGATACCGTTGTGGACTCATCTATGGATTACCAATAAGTGTAACTTGAATTGCGATTATTGTTATGTGGTGGATAACCATTCGAAAGATCCTCATCTTGAAGAAGTCCAATCTTGGATTGCTCATAGCGATTATCTGGGAACGGCAATTGTGGCTTTTATGGGAGGAGAGCCTCTGCTTAGGAAAGACTTGGCTGAAATTATTTCTTCGGCGGACCAACGAAATTTAATGACTTATTTGACCACAAACGGAAAATTATTAACTCCTAAAAGATTAGAAGAGTTAGCTCAAGCAGGTTTGGATATTTTAGAAATATCTGTAGATGGCTATGACCAAGCCGGAAAGTCTGGAAAAACGTTAGATGGGAAAGAAACTTTAATTGACTGGCTGGAAGACACTCACAGAAAATATGGAATGCGATTTAAAATTCACCAAGTATTATCCCCTAAAACAATAGCAGAAACCCCTAATTTGGTAGAATTAGTTAAAAATCGAAGAATTCCAATTTCTTTTGGGATGGTGTACCAAGCAGATAAAACGGTGAGTTTTAGCCCTAAAGAAAAAGAAAAGATGGAACAAACTTTAAGATTGATTATGGAAAGCAAAAGAAAAGGCTTATCCATCATTAACCCGTTACGTTATTTTCAAGATGCATGGTTCTCTTTAGAACACCCTTACAAAATGAATTGCGATATTGGGAGGTATATGGTTCAGGCGTCAACCAATGGAAAAGTTTATGTTTGTTCTAAGTTAGGAGAAGAGAGTGAAGTGAGATTTTTAGATATTGATAAAGATTATTTTAGGAACGACCAACATAAAAGTAAAGAGTTGCTTGAACGATGCAGCCATAAATGTTTATCGGCGTGTGCTTATACCACGAATTACTTCCGAGAGAATCCTTTAAGTTTTATCTCTACATTTAGGAAAGGCTAAAGTGGTTTTTCATCTTCAGTAGCTTCTTCCTCATCATCTCCTTCATCCATCAAACTCTCTGACATTACCTGCGCTCCAAAGGAAAACATGAACTTGGCCAATTCCTTTTTGGAAAGCTCTTTCAACTCTTCTTTCCGCTCATCCCATATTCCGGGAAATACTTCTTCTACCATAGAATCTACCATTTTCTGGCGGACTTCTGCAGATGGAGCTTCGACATGCATTTTATCCAATTCTACATCAGATATTTCTTCGTGCTGTCGATAACATTCAAAGCAGAGATGTTTTACAGTATCACATCCTTCTTCTGAACAATTCATTTCTTTATGGCATAAATTACATTTTGTTTTTTCCATTTTATCCTCCCGTAATATTTCAACTTTATAACATTAAACAAATGCTCCCAATCCTACCTGTTTATCTTTCTCCTTTCCAAACACACAATCTGCGTTAAACTTTAATAATTCAATGGTCTGTTTGAGATAAGGAGAGAAATCATACTTTTGACATAATAACAAAGATGGACCAAGATATTTTATTACCGAACCTTCAGTTATAGTAAATATTATCTTTCCGCCGCAGGTGGTGCATTTCCCACATAAAGGCGGTCTGCGATATGAAGTATTACACTTCACACAGCGAAACTGCTGCATAGAAAACTTTTTCAGGTTGCCTTTGATATCTTTTAGGAAATGTTTTTGAATCACTAATCGAGCTACATCGTCTAAATTTACTGCTCTTACTTTCCGGGCAATTTCCATCTGGCCGATTAATTTTTCATTCATAGAGGGAAGAATCTTGTAAGCAGAACATTGCACTCCTTTGTTGAAATTATCAATGGGATGAGTAAAGCCGAAGCCTTCGTATTGCGCCGGTGTGTTTAATCTATCTCCCAATTGAGGCATCTTTTTCTGTTCTGGGCCAAACTTAACTTCCCACGGTTTTTTCATCTCTAACGCCGCTTCGTATAATTCTAAAGGGTATTTCCACGCTACGTCTAATCCATGCACTTGGTCGTCAACTTCGGAAGGATACAATATACTGGTTAATACTAATGGAGCATCCATTACTCCGCCGCGAGTGTTGGGCAGGAACTTACGTGAGAAATTTAACAACGCATCCATTAATAACATCACACAAGCTTCATCGCCGTCACATCGTGTGTTTAATATTTGATTTTCCCAAAGAATATTTTTATCTTGGTCTGAATCATACTCAATATTGAGACAATAAGAATTAACTTTCTCTTTGAATGATTCAACTTTAACCACTTCATCAATTAAGACATCATTAATTCCTCCAAGTAGAGAATATTTCTGATTGAACAACTCTTTTTCATAAGTTAATTTGTAAATATTATGTTTTAGTTTATCGCTTCTTGTTTTTTTTAAATTTAATAAAAGTATTTTGTCTCCATTTTTTGCTAAATGTGCTTTCTTAATATGTAGTTGATTTTCCAAGAAATACATAAAGTCATGAGTTTCGGTCATCATCAAAGAACGCTTAGTAGAAGTAGTTATCTTGACCCATTTTTTTGGGATTGGGGCTTTTATAAAATATTTTACATTTTTCTTCTTTAATTTGTAATTCTTGGGGTCAACACCAAACACAAAATATTCTTGATCGCATTCAACTTTAAGTGTTCCAAAGCCATCTATCTTTTTAGTTTTAGCGCCGTTCTTAATCAATGTCTCTACAAATGAACCAATTTTATTATATTTAATCTCTTCCTTATCATCTTCATACACAAACCGAGTATTGGGATGCACACAGTCCCTTCTCATTCCTGCATGAAACATGGGGTGAGTTATCAATCCCTGCGTCTCAGAAAAGCCAACGATTCTGCCGACGGTAGCAGCAGAGATATGCGGAGCTAATCCGATAACTAAATGTCCCACCAAATCTTCTTCTTTCTTAACTTTGTAAAAAGGCTTTAATCCGTAAAACTTTATCAGTAATTCATCCAGAAAATTAGCTACTCGGCTTAATACTTTAGGAGCAGATTCGTCGAGGGAATCAAATCCGGGCAGAATTATATCTTGCGGTCTTAATTCTAACACTTGGTCATCGTGTTCTAATTCGTTTCCGTAAATATCTGTGTTATATCCTAACTTTCTTAACTTTTCTATCGAAGTTTTAATTTCTTTAGGTTTGAATCCAGTTAAAGGTAGTTCGGTGCAATCATAACGAGTAGTTCCTTCTTTATTTACATAAATATTATGTTTAGCCCGCAGTATTCCTTTAGCTAGATGTTCTACTAAATGCTCTTTGTTAGAAGTTCCACGCACTCCTTTGATTAAATCAGGATGAATCGTCTCTTTCAATCTATCTTTGGCTTTGTTGAAATAATATTTGATGTCAACTTCCATGTTGCGATGGGCATAGGTTGGACCATGACGACAAGTTTCTTTAGGGACTACTCCGCAAACGCGGCAATGGTAACGCTTAACACATTTACCAGCACATTCTTCGCAATGAGGATAAACCATTTCTTTCTGGCACGCTTCACAGTAAAACAATGGAAAAGTAGAAGTGACTTTACCTGCTTCCATCGCCGATTGAAAACTCCTCAGCCTATCGCCTTCTCCGCCTACTGGAAACATAACCTGCGGAGAACCGGTCATCTCTCGCATTTTAGCTTTTTCCGGCCTTCCCATTCTGGCTCCGATGAACGTTCCGGCTTTATCACGAAGAGAAACTGGTGAAATCAAATTAAGTGCGTCTAGGCCATTTTTGTCGGCAATTTGTTCTGCTGAAATATTTAACAATTCTAATTCTGCTGGGGATTTGAAGTTAAAACATAATGCAATTGACTTGGATTCATTCTCTCCAATCACAATACTGTCTTTATTGACTACTTGGTGAGGTATTCCTACTAATTCTAGAACTCGTTTAGCTTTCAAATGAACTTCTGACGTAGCGGGGTAATAAGGTAAAACTAATTTTTTAATTTCTTTATTTTCAACTTTTAATTTGCCTTCTTTAAGATACTCTAATAAGAGTTGTATATCGCTGCCTGAAACTAATTTCCAATAATAGATATATTCCGGATGTAGAGATACTTTCAATACTGAACTAATAGAAACTGCTTCTTCGATGGTTGGAACTATTAAGAGTGGTTTTTCAATTAATTCGGAAAGCTTTTCTTTACTTAATCCAATTTCCAATGCTGCTTTTTCTACTCCTCCCTCGGTAAAATTAATAGAAATTGCTTTCTCCGCTTCTAATGCCCACCATTCGGGACAATATCCTGCCGGAACTAAATCTTGGCCATTCTCAGAAAAATCTCCATAATTAAACAGAATATCCCCCAGAAATATGATTTCTTCAACTTCAGAGTTGCATTTTTTAGCGTCAGCTTCGGTACGAAGATATAATACCGAACCGTCTTTTAATTTAACGATAGGCCCATCTAAAGTATCGCACACGGTTATGGTTCCAGCTTTTCCCGGACGTTCAATTTTTATTTGAGTTCCAATAGCAATAAATTTGTCTAACACAATCATAGTTGCTGGGTGTATTGCTGTAGCAGAAAATCCTGTGGCTCGAGTTCTCCCATATCTTAATCTAAATCCACCTGCAGCCAAAGGATGAGTTAAAATCGGTCTTCCAGCTACTAAATCCATTAAATAAGTATTGTTAGGTTTGGGTGTTTTTTTTGTTTCTTTTACGACGAGAGCGGCATCTTTTGCTTCTCCAGTTTTTTCCGTAGATTTAGATGCATGGGCAGCATGAATTTTCTCTTTTAGTTTGATAAACTCACCTAGCCAATCCCATTCTAATCCTAACTGCTTCCCCCATTTAGATAATCTCTTCCACAGCTTAGCTGATTTTTGACTTAATCCTTCAGCTAAAACCAAAGCTACTCCTCCTCGAATGAGATTGGTTTCAATGCGAGGCAAGTCTTTGTAATTAGAAACTTCTATCTTTTCAGTCGGATCTCCGTCAACTTCAACAGGAATATGGGAGACCATAAAGCGCAGTTCTTCTTCTGATGGAAAGTATTGTAAATTAGTGACGCGTTCATGATAATCTTGAACTTCCATTACATAACGATTTACTTCTGTTTCATTGGGGTCATAAGTTGCATAACCCATCTTCACTCGTATATAATCACACAATACAACTGATGTAGCTCCAGCAGTTCCTCCGGCGGCTCTAATCGGTCCAGCATATTGTAGTGCAAAATATTCTTGACCGTCATTTCGTTTCTTTATTTTTAATCCAATGAATCCTTCTAATGGCGCCGAGACAATGCCTAAAGTAAGATACGCAAATCCCACTCTGATTCCGATTTCCATAGCTTCTTGTTTAGAAGTAAATTTACAGAACTTTTCTTTAGCTACTTCCTCAGCTATGGTAAATCCGACCCTCCAATCTAACAATCCATACTGTTTTTCTAATTCGATGATGCGTTCAGGAATTCCAGTATTTATTATTTGGGGCGCGATAACTGAGATTAATCCTACTACTCTTTCTGCCATGTTCTTGGCTAAAGGAATAGAAACTTCTTCTTCCGGATCTAGACCTTTGTGTCGAGCAGTAGTGGCGATATCGTAACACTTTTTTACTTCGGTATTTATTCTATTGAAATAGTCTTGTATTACCGGCGAGGCAATTTTGTCCAACGCTGCTTGATTCATATCTGCCATGGTATGTTTTATATGATTATTCTACGCATTTGTTTAGCATTAAACTCGATTTGCGAATCTCCTAATGTGAGTACGCTCACACTTCGAAATTCCTGACGTGATGATTGCAGAGCGACATCCCCGTAGGGGGCAAGTCCCCCTGTCGTTCTCAAGGAGATAACCAATAGGATTTCGACTTTATGATGCTAAACAAAGATTAATTTACGCAAACCTCAATATTTTTATTTCTCGAGTTTTTAAATTAACTAAAGGCACTCTTCCTGGCTCTGGTTCATGCCCCATCTTTTCTTGGAATGCAGTTTTAGACTGCCAGCAGCTTCCGCATATCATAGTGACTCCTTTGTAATGGGCGACTTTGGAATAATGAATGTGTCCGGAAACAAAAAAGTCTGGAATTTTTTTTATCAATAATGGATCTTCAACATGTGCCGGAAAGTAGGGAGTGGATTTAAACGCTGGAGCGAGATGCCGACGTTTTAACAAAAATTTCATTATTAAATCAGCGCGATGATAACCCCCACCATTTCTAATCGGTTCTACATTAGCTACGTAATGGTCAAAGCTGTAGCCGTGATACATTAACACATCAAACCCTGGAAAAGTATCGGTTTTAGCAATATTAATCATGGCAGGATTGGTTACTAAAGTAATGTTGGGAAGTGCATGTAATTCAGGACAATATTCTTTGTAAAATATTGACTGCGGCTCAGCTAGATGAACTAAATCGTGATTTCCTGGACACAAAATTATTTGTTTGTCTATTGGTATTTGAGAGATTATTTTTACAAATTCAATGTATTGGGCTTTTATTTCCGTTATGTTTAATTCCTCTTCTTGAGAAGGATAAATTCCAATCCCATCCACTAAATCCCCTGCGATAAAAATGTACTTTACTTTAGCCGCTGCTTCTTTTTGTGCTTTATTGCCGGTATTTCCATTTAACCAGCTCATAAATTTGTTTACTTCTTCTCGTAAGAACATCTTAGAACCAACATGAAAATCAGATAGAAAAATGGCTGAAACATCTTCAGGACTTTTTTTTAATTCATCTGGAGCAGGAATATCCGGCCACACAATTTTGTCTCCAAATATCATATGTTCGCTGCAGGTTCCGGTTATTCCGATTATCTCATCTGGAACTAATTCTTTAGCTGCGGAAAATGATTCAACATCATCTTTTTTAATCAAAACTTTAACTTTACCGGTCAAGTCTTCTAATGATATCATAATATTTCCACTTTTAGTCACACTAATTTCTTCTATCATTCCAATTAACGAAACGTGCTCACGCTCTTTTTTTCCAATAATACGGCTGATGGAAGTAAGATTTTCAGATAGCGCAGGTTTGTAACGCAGTATTTTCTCTAGAAAACGATAGCGAGAGGTGAAAATCGTAGAAAAATCTTTTACTTCATACTTGTGCGGTTTGTTTTCGTAGGAAAATACAATGTTAATGGTAGTTTTGATAGAAATAATGGAAGTAATTAATGAAGGTGTGAGAGAGGAATCCAAAGTGGAAGTAATAATAGAAGAAGCAGAGATATTAGAAGAAGTGGAGATATCTTCCGACGAAAAGGTAGAATAAGGAGAAGTGGTATTTAATTCTAATTCTAAACTGGATTCTTCCTGTTGATGAATTTCAGCAGGGGTAACTAGTGATAAAGAAGCTTTTTGTAATGTTTGCAGTTGATGTTGATACAATTCGTCATCCCGTTCTTTCTCTGCTTCTACTTTATATCGATCGATATCATACCAATCTACTAAAGAAGATTGTTGAGAAACAATATTGGCATAATCGGAGTTTAGCACCATCAAATCGCTCTCCGCTTCTAATTGATGAAATAGTTTAGAATCGACTTCTTTTTCTAGGATGTCTTGACTAGCTAAGATTCCTTTTTCAAACAGTTCTTCGATTAATTCTTGTTTGGTTTTGGTCATGAGTAAGTATTAATTGATTTAAGATTGATTTAATAACAAAGATTTTTCTAATATCTCTTTCAGCTTGATTATTAATCCTTCTTCTAACGAAAGAGATATTTCTCTAGTACGGCCATATCTGCCTTTAGAGATAATTTTAGCATTGATTACACCCAACATATCTAATTCGGCTAAAATATCAGAAACGCGGCGCTGGGTTAATACATTAAATTTAGTTTTTTGACATAGGTTTTTGTACATTTCGTAAATTTCTCCAGTAAAAAAGTTTTTCTTCTGTGGAGAGATTAGTAAAACTGCATATAATACGCTTTGGAATTGTTTGGGTTGGTTAGTTACCGCATTTATGATTGTATCAGTTTCCACTTTCTTCTCTGCTTCATCTAAATGAGACATTTCAATAATTTTTGAGCCGCATCGTTCAGCTAGTTCTCCAGCTATTCGAAGTAAATCGATAGCTCTGCGGGCATCTCCATGATCTCGTGCAGAATAAGCTGAACATTTTTCGATTACTCCTGGTTGAACGACATCTGGTGAAAACGCTTTTTCGGATCTTTTTTTGAGTATATCTTGAATTTGCAGCGCATTGTATGGTGGAAAGATTAATTCTTCTTCGGATAAACTGCTTTTGACTCTAGGATCGAGATTTTCCACAAAGATTAGGTTGTTGGAGATACCAATTAAACACAATTGGGCATTTTTAAGCTCTGAGTTAATACGGGTTAGGTTATACAAGATGTCGTCACCCATCTTTTTAGTAAGTTGATCGATTTCGTCTAAAACTAATAAAATCAACCGTTTCTGTTGATCTAACAATTTGTAAAAGATATTGTATACTTCATCAGTAGGTAATCCAGTAGGAGGAATCTCCTGTCCCAGTTCTTTGATAATTTGGGCAATTAAGCGGTATTCGGTGTCAGCAACACGTTTTAACTTGCAGTTGATGTACATCGCTTTCAAAGGAATATTATTAGTTGCGGCTAGGTTAACCATAGATTGAAGCACATGTTTAACTGAAAGAGTTTTGCCTGTTCCGGTTTTACCATAAATGAACAAATTAGACGGTTTGTCCATACGTAAAGCTGGAGCTAAGATATTAGCTACTTCTTGAATTTGATTTTCTCGATAAAGTACTTCGTCGGGAACGTAAGAGGAAAGTAATACAGATTTGTCTTGAAATAAAGAGTCCTGTTTTAGAAAGTTCTCGAAAAAATCAGTAATTCCCATCTATTTCACCCCTTTGACGATTAAATGTATATTTATATTATCGATGCTGATCTCACACACCCCTTGATTGCATATGGAAACGGTTTAATGAATTAGTTAAGCATGTGTTTTTGATGAATTAATTATTTCATTTTAAGCTTAATATGTTTTTTCATTATAAACACTTCCACGGTTGAAGCTATAAATCAATTAATATAGCTTTTTATACGTATATTTCACTTACAGTGCGAGTGGAACTAATATAAATACTTATGGTTAAATCAAAAAGTGGTAACGGTAACTTAACTGTAATTATTGATAACAGAAAGAGTTGAATTAATTAATTGTTTTACGAGAAAGCGGTTAAGTGCAATCTTATGATTGATTTAAAGAATCAATCTTTAATGTAATTTGATTCCTGTTTAATTCAATCTTATTTATTGTTATTATTAGTTATTATTAATTATAATTAATTTAATTATAATATATATTATATAATATATTTCTATATAGAAAACAAAGAGTACGTTTAACGTGAAGAGTTGGTGGTGAGTTGAAGTTCAATCGCTTTGAGAGAAAACAAGAAAGAAATAAAATATGATATTAATAATAATATAATTAAAAGATGATTATATTTCTCATGAATTAAATCATTCCATATGCAAAATGATTACATTTAACTAATAATGAATTTATAATTAATTATTTTTGTTATTTAAACTGAACATTATTATATGTTATATTCTCTAAATCATCTTGATTTTAATCCAAATATGAATCTCATTTTTTCAATTGACTACTTCCATCGGAAATGATGGGGTGGGGGAGGTTCGAGCTTAATTCTCGTACTTCTTCAGTATCTCCGAAGGAGATTTACCTTTTTTGAGTCCTTACAACTAGTTACCTTTTTTTAATGACGAGAAAAACTGTTAAAGAATCACTATCATACTTCTCCAAAGCTTTGGATTAAGCTCAAATTGCGACAAAAATGGTGTGATGTTGGGAGCAAGGCATAAGACCCCATTACC